>NZ_JBAJGT010000020.1:0-66734 GCF_036706555.1 Pseudomonas sp. JDS28PS106
TCCTTGACCATCTTGGCGACTTCCAGCTTAAAGCTGACATCAAAGCTTCTGTTCTTCTTGCTCATGGAGACTCCTCAGTGGGTGTAGTTTCCCCTATTGAGGTGTCCGGAACCATTAAACCAGCACAGGCTCCTACGGGGTTTGCTGACGCGCAAGGTCGCTTTACCCCTTGCCCGCCGCCCTGCGCTGCTTGAAAAACTCACTCAACACCGCACCGCACTCTTCGCCCAGCACCCCGCCTTCGAACAACACTCGATGATTGAGAAACCCCTGGGCGAAGAACTGCCCCTGGCTCTGCACGATCCCGGCTTTCGGCTCCAGCGCGCCATACACGACCCGCCCGACGCGCGAATGCACGATCAAGCCTGCGCACATGCTGCATGGCTCCAGCGTCACATAGAGGGTGCTGCCCGGCAGCCGGTAATTGTCCACGGCTTTGGCCGCGTCCCGGATGGCGACCATCTCCGCGTGGGCGCTGGGGTCGCTGGTGCTGATCGGACAGTTGAAACCCCTGCCAACGATTTCCCCGTCCTGTACCAGCACCGCCCCCACCGGCACCTCACCCAGCAAGGCACCCTGCCGCGCCAGTTCCAGCGCTTCGCGCATGAAGTCCTGATCGCGGCTGCGATCGATAATCCGGGGCTGTCTCATCAGGCCACCTCGATGGCGGCCATCAAGCCGGTTTCCATGTGATCGATCACATGGCAATGGAACATCCACACACCCGGATTATCGGCAACCAGGGCCACCCGCGCCCGCTCGTTTCTGCCGAGCAGGAAAGTATCTGTGAAATAGGGCTCGATCTTGCGTCGATTGGAAGCGATCACTTTAAAACTCAAACCATGAAGGTGAATCGGGTGCTGGTACTGGGTCAGGTTACGCAGCTCGAAAATGTAGCTTTTGCCCAATACCAGTTTGGCAATGGGACGATCCGCGCAGGTCTTGTCGGTAATGTCCCAGGCCTGACCATTCACCTGCCACAGGCTGGGCGGCTTGCCGTTCTCGGTATTGACCGACACTGAGCCTGCCCACTCGAAATTGAAATTGATTGTCTCGGCATTTTCCAGATCCGGCTCCGCGACAGGATTGGGCGGCAGGGCCGGTGGCCATTCCCCGGCGGCTTCGGCACTGGCGACCGAACGAAAGGTGCCAAGGCGTACCGGACCGTTGCGAATGGAAATTTCCTCGCCGGCCGGCGGCGCCTTGATCGCCACGCACATGCGCATGCCCGGCCCGAGCCAGTAGTCCTTGCCAAACGGCCGAGGCCGGACCGGATTGCCGTCCAGCGCATAGATGCGCGCGTCGGCGCCCGGCAGGTTGATTCGATAGGTCACGGTGTTGTCGAGATTGAGCAGACGTACCCGCGTGATCTGCCCCGCCGGCAGGTCGATGACCCCTTGGGGGATGCCGTTCAGGGTCGACAGCCGCCCGGCCGTCCCTTCCCGCGCCGCTTCGCGCAGGATGCTGAACTCGGTGAAAGCGCCCTGCTCGTCCACATGCCAGCTCTTCAGGCTTACCGTGCGCTCATGCAGAAAACCCGTAGGCTCGCGTTCCTCGACTATCAGCGGCCCGACCAGCCCGCGACCCAGCTCCTCGCTGCTGCTGACATGCGGGTGATACCAGTAACTGCCGGCGTCCGACACCCGGAACTTGTAATCGAAATACTCGCCCGGCTTGACCGGCAATTGCGACACGTAAGGCACGCCGTCCATTTCCAGCGGCAGCCGGATGCCATGCCAATGGATCGTGGTTTCCACCGGCAACCGGTTGATGAAACGCAACCGCAGCCATTCCCCCTGCCGGACCCGTAGCTCGGTGCCCGGCACTGAACCACCGAACGCCCACGCCGGCGTCTGATGCCCCGGGACCAGCTCGACATCCAGCGGCGCGGCGATCAGCTCGAAATCATGCCCCTCACCCGGCCCTCGCCGCCCCAGCCAGTAACGCGACGCACCACCCGCCCCCAACCCCACCACGGCAAGACCGGCCAGACCTCCGATGAATTGTCGACGGGTGAAAGACATGAAAAGCAGACCTCGAAACAGCTGTGGAGAGGCGTCCAGAGCCGGACGCGAGGGGCGAATACGATACACCTGCTTTCAAGTGATGATAAGGCTGGGTGTCGCGCTGAAACATCGGGTAACCGTTCGGTGCCGAGGAGGGACTGCCGTGTATCACCGGATTTGGAAGTCATGTTTCAGAACACCCTGGCCGCCGGTCGCTTAGTTACTCAAAACGTCATGTGCGCCTCAACTCCCGGATTCGGCTGCCGTAATCAATTGCAGTCAGCCTTAATTCAGTGGAGCTTCAGCATGTCGTTACTTCCCAACCGCATCTCAGGGCGAATGACGCTGGGTATCCTGACGCTGCTGGTTCTCACGGCATTGGCGATTTATTCCGTCATGACCTTGGGCGGCAAGCCTCAGTTAGTCGCAGCAGGAACCGAGGCCGCGGAACAATCGGCCAGTGCAATTACCCGCCAGCTGGCCCTGCAAGTGAATCGCATCGAGGGCACCGCGACGGCGATGGCGCACCTTGCCGAAACCCTGCCCCGCGACGAAACCCTGCTCAAGGCCAATCTGCCTAACATAATCGACAGCCAGGGCGATGCCGCCATTGCAGGCGGCGGGCTGTGGCCAGAACCCAATAGTTTTACTGACGGTATCGATCGCCGGAGTTTCTTCTGGGCACGCAACGCCAGCAATAAGCTGGATTATTCGGACGAGTACAACGCCGCACAAACTCCGCCGTATCACGCTGAATCCTGGTACACCGGAGCGAAATCCGCGCCATCGGGACGTTGCGTGTGGTCGGATGCGTACCAGGACCCGGTCAGTGGCGTGGCGATGACAACTTGCAGCGTGCCCTACCGCGTACAGGGCGCGTTTGCCGGTGTCGCGACTATCGACCTGAAGCTTGACGGCCTCGCTGCCTTTCTCAAGGCCAAGGGGAATGTCACCGGCGGCTACGCTTTTGCGGTCGATCCTTCAGGGAACCTGCTGTTTTTTCCTGATGCAAAGAGCACCAAGGGCCTTCCGACCATTGCCGGGTTGAGCCAGGAACAACCGTGGTTGAAGCCGGTTGTCGACATCTTGTCGAGCAAACCGGCCGGCACGACAACGCTGTATCTGGAAAACGATGCGCGCCTGGATGGACCGGCTTACGTCACCCTGGAAACCATGGAAGGCACCGGCTGGCGCATCGGGCTGGTTACGCCCGAGGCCCGCGTGGTTGGACTTGCAAACCGGCTGACCGGGCAGATTTTGCTGTTCTTGCTGCCGCTGTTGGGCATTCTGCTGGGCCTCGCCTGGCTGGCTGGCAAACGGCTGCTCACTCAGCTTGAAGAAACCACTGCGCAAATCGAACGTCTGGGCCAAGGCGGTCAGGCAGGCGCTCAGCTGGAGATTCTGCGGTCCGATGAGCTCGGCGCGTTGCGCACTGCCGTCAACCATTACGCTGGCTCTCTGCAGGGCATGCTGCGACGCATTGCCGAGGAGTCTGTGTCACTGGAAGTCCAGGCCAATGAACTGGCGCAACTGTCCAATGGTCTGGCTGAACGGGCAGAAGCCCAACGCATGGACAACACCCTGCTCGCCACCGCCATTACTGAAATGTCGGCCAGCGCTAGCGAGGTCGCACGTAACACCACGGACTGCTCGGACACGGCCCGCAGCTCATTGGTAGAAGCGCAAAAGAGTCAGGACCAGGTCAACCGCAACGGTGAATCCATCGAAAGCCTGGCGACCGACATTTCAGGCGCGGCTACCGCTATGACTCAGCTGGGTGAAGACATCGAGCGCGTTGGCGGCGTGCTGGAAGTCATCAAATCGATCTCTCAGCAGACGAATCTGTTGGCGCTCAACGCTGCTATCGAGGCGGCCCGGGCCGGTGAACAAGGCCGTGGCTTTGCGGTGGTGGCAGATGAGGTGCGCACACTCGCAGGCCGCACACAAACGTCCGCCAACGAGATCCAGGAGATGATCACCCAGCTGCGCCAGGCATCGAATGCTGCCGTCACCACCATGCAGAACGGCGCTCAGCGTACGCGCGAATCAGTGCAACAGGCAGTCGGCGTATCCGCCACATTGGGCACTACGGTAGGCAGTTTCGACGACATCGTTCAGCGCGCCCAGCAGATCGCCGTTGCCGCCCAGGAGCAGAGCCACGTGACTCAGGAGATCAACGAACTGGCGGTACGTATCCATGCGGCCAGTGAAGAAGGTGCCCGAGACGCGAGCACCCTCCGGGAACTGGGCAAAGGCATGCAATCGATCTCAACCCGTCTGGGCGGATTGAGCCGCGGCACGCATTAACCTTCAACATTGGGGCAAACAGGCATCAGTTTGACGAAGCTGATGCCTGTTTGCCTTTGCAGCCAAGCGTGGACCGACTGTGGTGGTCCAGATCGCTGCGATGGTAATGCTTCAGATAACTTTGTTCCCTGTCCGACTCTTCTCCGCAAGTCAGACCGATTTTACCGGACCCAAAAAGCCAAAAGCCCGCAATTACGCGGGCTCCAGGGCATTTTTTGCTAGATCGTGCCGGGCTATGCCGGACGCGGGATCATTCCCACTCAATCGTCGCCGGCGGCTTGCTCGACACGTCGTACGTCACGCGGGAAATGCCTTCGATTTCGTTGATGATACGGCCGCTGACGGTTTCCAGCAGTTCGTATGGCAGGTGGGCCCAGCGGGCGGTCATGAAGTCGATGGTTTCGACGGCGCGCAGGGCTACTACCCAGGCGTAACGACGGCCATCGCCAACCACGCCGACGGATTTGACCGGCTGGAACACGACGAATGCCTGGCTGACCTTGTGGTACCAGTCAGCCTTGCGCAGTTCTTCGATGAAGATGTGGTCGGCACGACGCAGCAGGTCGGCGTATTCCTTCTTCACTTCACCCAGGATGCGCACGCCCAGGCCCGGCCCCGGGAACGGGTGGCGGTAGACCATGTCGTACGGCAGGCCCAGCTCCAGGCCCAGACGACGGACTTCGTCCTTGAACAGTTCGCGCAGTGGCTCGACCAGCTTGAGGTTCATTTCTTCCGGCAGGCCGCCCACGTTGTGGTGCGACTTGATCACATGGGCCTTGCCGCTTTTCGCGCCAGCCGACTCGATCACGTCCGGGTAGATGGTGCCTTGGGCCAGGTACTTGATGTTTTCCAGCTTGCAGGATTCGGCATCGAACACGTCGATGAAGGTGCGGCCGATGATCTTGCGCTTTTTCTCCGGATCGCTTTCGCCAGCCAGATTGGTCAGGAACTGCTCTTCGGCGTTGGCGCGGATGACCTTGACGCCCATGTTCTCGGCGAACATGGCCATGACCTGCTCGCCTTCATGCAGACGCAGCAGACCGTTGTCGACGAAGACGCAGGTCAGCTGGTCGCCGATGGCCTTGTGCAGCAATGCCGCGACGACGGACGAGTCGACGCCGCCGGACAGGCCCAGCAGGACATTGTCGGTGCCGACCTGGGCGCGGATGTTGGCGATCGCGTCTTCAGCGATGTGCGACGGGGTCCACAAAGCTTCGCAACCGCAGATGTCGAGGATGAAGCGCGACAGGATGCGACCGCCCTGCTTGGTGTGGGTCACTTCAGGGTGGAACTGTACGCCGTAGTAGGCGCGAGTGTCGTCGGCCATGCCGGCGATTGGGCAGCTCGGGGTGCTTGCCAGCACATGGAAGCCGTCCGGGATTTCGGTGACCTTGTCGCCGTGGCTCATCCAGACGTCGAGGCCGAATACGCCATCGGCGTCGATGTGGTCTTCGATGCCTTCCAGGATACGGCTCTTGCCGACGACGTCGACGCGGGCATAACCGAATTCACGCAGGTCGGAACCGGCAACGCGGCCACCCAGCTGTTCAGCCATGGTCTGCATGCCGTAGCAGATACCGAAGACCGGCACGCCCAGGTCGAACACGGCTTGCGGAGCACGGGGGCTGTTGGCTTCATGGACGGACTCGGGGCCGCCGGCCAGGATGATCCCGCGCGGAGCGAATTCGCGAATCGCTTCGTCATCCATGTCGAATGGGTGCAGTTCGCAATAAACGCCGATTTCACGCACGCGACGGGCGATCAATTGGGTGTACTGCGAACCGAAATCGAGGATCAGGATACGGTGGGCGTGAATGTCGAGGGACATGGGCGAGGCTCTAAAGAGCAGCTGCAAGCTTTAAGTTGCAAGCTGCAAGTTGTCGAAGTCGCGACAGTTGCGTAACCGCAACCGTCGCTTGTAGCTCAAGGCTTGTCGCTTGGAGCCGGGAGGCTTCAGCCAACCCTGTAGTTCGGCGCTTCCTTGGTGATCTGCACGTCGTGGACGTGGGATTCAGCCATGCCGGCACCGGTGATGCGGACGAACTCGGGCTTGGTGCGCATTTCTTCGATGTCGGCGCTACCGGTGTAGCCCATCGAAGAGCGCAGGCCGCCCATCAACTGGTGGATGATCGCGGCCAGCGAGCCCTTGTAGGCAACACGACCTTCGATCCCTTCCGGTACGAGTTTTTCGGCGCCGGCGGAAGAGTCCTGGAAGTAACGGTCCGAGGAACCCTGAGCCTGGGACATCGCACCCAGCGAGCCCATGCCGCGATAGGCCTTATAGGAACGGCCCTGGAACAGTTCGATCTCGCCCGGTGCTTCTTCGGTACCGGCGAACATCGAACCCATCATCACGCAGGAGGCGCCCGCGACGATGGCCTTGGACAGGTCACCGGAGAAGCGGATACCGCCGTCGGCGATCAGCGGAACGCCGGTGCCTTCCAGCGCGGCGGCCACGTTGGCGATGGCGCTGATCTGTGGAACGCCGACCCCGGCAACGATACGGGTGGTGCAGATCGAGCCTGGGCCGATACCGACCTTGACTGCGTCAGCGCCAGCGGCGGCCAGTGCCTTGGCAGCGGCGCCGGTGGCAATGTTGCCGCCGATGACCTGGACTTCGGGGAAGTTTTCCTTGACCCAGCGAACGCGGTCGATCACGCCCTTGGAGTGACCGTGCGCGGTGTCAACCACGACGACGTCAACCCCGGCCGCAACCAGCGCGGTGACGCGATCACCGGTGTCCTTGCCGGTGCCGACGGCGGCGCCGACACGCAGACGACCCTGGTCGTCCTTGCTCGCCAGCGGGTAAGCCTTGGCCTTTTCGATGTCCTTGACGGTCATCATGCCCTTGAGCATGAACTTGCTGTCGACGATCAGGACTTTCTCGAGACGGTGCTTGTGCAGCAGCTCGCGAACTTCGTTCTTGTCGGCGCCTTCGCGGACGGTGACCAGACGCTCTTTGGGCGTCATCACTTCGCGGACAGGCACATCCAGACGGTTTTCGAAGCGAACGTCACGAGAGGTCACGATGCCGACCAGGTCGCCATCATGCAGTACCGGAACGCCGGAAATATTGTGCAGGCGGGTGAGCTCGAACAGGTCACGCACCGTGGCATCGGCCTCGATGGTGATCGGATCCTTGACGACACCGGCTTCGAACTTCTTGACCTTGCGGACTTCGGCAGCCTGCTGCTCGATGGTCATGTTCTTGTGGATGATACCGATACCGCCTTCCTGAGCCATGGCGATCGCCAGACGGGCTTCAGTGACAGTGTCCATTGCAGCGGAGACCAAAGGAATATTCAGCTCGATGCCACGGGTCAAACGGGTTTTCAGACTGACTTCGTTAGGCAGCACCTCGGAATAACCAGGCACTAGGAGAATGTCGTCGAACGTTAGGGCTTCTTGACTGATACGCAGCATCGCGGGGGCTCCCGGGAGGGAAAATTGGAAGCGCGCCATTATACCCATACACCCCCGCCGGCTCAACGCAAACCTCAGTTCTGCGTCAAACGGCCCTACAGACGCACTTTGACGAAGGAAACCGGGCGGTCCAGACGTTCGGCGAAGTCGTCGAGAAAGGTCTGGGTGAACGACGCATCCAGCCAGTTGTTGAAGATGAAGCCAAGGTTGGAAAAGCCGCAGGGATCAAGGAACAGAAAGCCATTGATGTCGTCTTCATGACGACATTCCGGGCAGATGAAGTTGTCCGTGTGCCCCGGCATCCAGTCTTCAAGGCTGTCGAACAGCGCTTCGCCGATTTCCCGCCGACACTCCGGACAGCCCGCCTCTTCGGCAAAATCCTTGAGCGGGGTAAAGATACAGCGCCTGGTCACGATCTCCAGGCCATTGATCGGCTCACCGAACGGCAATGCGTCCGGATTCTCGACCACCCTGCGCGCGCCCGGCGCAATGGCATAGGCCATCCGGTTGCCGGCCCGACCGCAGGTGCTCAACTCCGGCTCGACGACATTGAGCTTGATCAGCCAGCGCAGAATCAGACGCGCTCTGGCTTCATGCGCCGGGAAAGTGGAAATTTGCGGGACGATGATGCTCTGGGTGTTCATGCAGGCCTGTCGCGGTACGGTTCAAAGCGGCAGCTTAATCGGCCACAAGGTGAGGTCAAGCTCCTTCGCTCAGCCAGTCAGGTAACGCACGATCAGTGCCAGCCCGCTGACCAGCACCAGCCAGGTCACCAGACGCACGAAGGTCTCGCGGGACATTTTCAGCGTCAGGCTTCGTCCCGTGCGCGAGCCGATCAGCATGGCAGGAAGCAGGCAGGCCGCCAGAAGCAGCAGCGGCACATCCGCGTAGACGCCCGCGATCAGAAACAGACTGAGGCGCACGATGGCGCTGGCGCTGATCAGCGCGCTCTGGGTCGCGCGTGCCTGGTCTTTGTCGACAAGACGACTATTGAGATAGACCGCATAGAGGAACCCGCCGCTGCCGAACAGGGCTCCAAACAGGCCACCCACTGTGCCCATCGGGATCGCCCAGCCCGCCGCCAGGCGGTCGGGCCGCACTTTGGTGCTCAGGCTGTAGATGGCGTACGCGGTGATGAACAGCCCCATCAACAGGAGCAGCAAGTCGGACTTCAGGTTCAGCAGAAAAACCACGCCCATCAGGCAGCCCACTGCCATGCAAGGCAGCAGACGCAACAGCTCCGCGCGCACCACTGAGCGGCGTGACGGCAGCAGATTGCCGAACGCCGCGAGAAAATCCAGCATCACCAGCAAGGGAATGATCCGCGACAGCGGCATGAAATGAATGAGGATGGGGCCGGCCACCAGTGCCGTGCCGAAACCGGCGATGCCAAAGACTATATAAGCGGCGGTGACTGCAAGTTCGATCACGATCCAGTCCAGAGGACCGAAGCCCAGTTCTGCGAATGCAGCGGCGATGTCGATACTTCCCACGTTCTCGTCCTTGAAGAATGGCGTGTGCGGACAATAGCAAAAGTGACCGGGATCCGTAGGAGCCACCGAGGCGGCGTTCCGCCTTGCTGGCGATACCGCGCCGCCTGAATCGCCAGCAAGCTGGCTCCTACGGGCGATCCGGACAATGCGGTATCGGCAGCAAGATGGATCGCCGCCCCGCTGGCTCCTACAGGAACGGTGCAGCGGGCCGGCAATGCCTTTATGATGCCCCCTATGATCAAAGACCCTTTCGCAAGACTCGGCCTCGACCGGGAAGTCCTCACTGTCAGCCAGCTCAACGGGCGTGCCCGGGTGTTGCTGGAGGATGTGTTCAGCAGCATCTGGGTGGAGGGCGAGATCTCCAACCTTTCGCGCCCGGCGTCCGGCCACGTGTACTTCACCCTCAAGGACTCCGGTGCCCAGGTTCGTTGCGCCCTGTTCCGCCAGAGCGCGGCGCGGGTACGGCAGGCGCTGCGCGACGGTCTGCAGGTCAAGGTTCGCGGCAAGGTCTCGCTGTTCGAAGGGCGCGGCGATTATCAGTTGATCCTGGACACGGTCGAGCCGGCCGGCGATGGCGCGCTGCGTCTAGCGTTCGATGCGCTGAAGGCCAAGCTCAGCGAAGAAGGCCTGTTCAGCCCCGAGCGCAAAGTCCCGCTGCCGCTGCATCCGCAGCGCATCGGGATCATCAGTTCGCCGACCGGCGCGGTGATCCGCGACATCATCAGCGTGTTCCGCCGGCGTGCGCCCAGGGTCCAGCTGACGCTGATTCCCACTGCAGTCCAAGGGCGTGAAGCCATCAACCAGATCGTCCGCGCCCTGAAACTGGCCGACGCGCGGGGTTTCGACGCGTTGATCCTCGCTCGCGGCGGTGGCTCGCTGGAAGACCTGTGGTGCTTCAACGAGGAAGCCGTGGCGCGGGCCATCGATGCCTGCGTGACGCCGATCGTCAGCGCGGTCGGACATGAAACGGATGTGTCGATCAGCGACTTCGTGGCCGACGTCCGCGCGCCGACGCCCTCCGCCGCCGCCGAACTGCTGGCGCCCGACTCCAGCGACCTGCACCGCCGGGTTGACAATCTGCATCGCCGGCTGGTCAGCCGCATGCAGGATCGGCTCATGCGCGAACGCCTGCGTCTCGAAGGACTGTCGCGTCGTCTGCGCCATCCCGGCGAACGCCTGCGCCAGCAAGCGCAACGCCTCGACGATCTGGACATGCGCCTGCGCCGGGCCTTCGAGCAGAACATGCACAAGCGTCAGGTGCGACTGGCCCATATGGAAAGCCGTCTCGCGGCGCAACATCCCGGACGCACCCTGAAGTTTCTGCGTCAGCGCCTCGACGTTCTTGCCGAACGTTTGCCGCGCGCGATGCGCGAGGGGCTCAAGACCCGCCAACTGCAACTGCAAAGTCAGGTTCAGACTCTGCATGTGGTCAGCCCGCTTGCCACGCTCGGCCGGGGTTACAGCATCCTGCTCGACGAGCGCGGTCATGCCATACGCGCCGCCTCGCAGACCCGCACCGGCCAGCGTCTGACCGCGCGGCTTGGCGAAGGCGAGCTGCAAGTTCGCGTCGAAGACAATCACCTCACGCCCGTCACCCTTTCTCTGCTGGATTGACCGAATGCTTCGTCTGATCGCTCCCCTGCTCGCCCTGCTCATCTGCCTACCTGCCCATGCCGACAGCTTTATTACTCGCGCCCTGAACAAGCCGGTGCCGGGCGGTGTGGCGGTCATCGACCTGGGCACGGGAGCGCAGGCGCCCAAGGCAACGTATCAGGGCAAACCGGTGATGGTGATCAAGGAACAAGGGGTTCGCTGGCTGGCCATCGTTGGGATTCCGTTGACCGTCAAACCGGGCAGCGAGCAGTTGATGAGCAGCGGTCGCGCCATCGGCTTCACGGTGGGCAGCAAGAAATACCCGGAACAGCGCATCACCTTGAAGAACAAGCGCCAGGTCAATCCGAATCCTGACGACGTCAAGCGCATCGAAGCCGAACTGGCCGAACAGATTCGCGCCTATCGCAGCTTTACGCCGGGCACGCCGAGCAACTTGATCCTCGACAAACCGGTCAACGGCCCTCTGTCGAGCAAGTTCGGCGTACGCCGCTTCTTCAACGGCGAAGAACGCAACCCGCACGCGGGGCTGGATTTCGCGGTCCCGGCCGGCACGCCGATCAAGTCGCCGGCGGCCGGCAAGGTGATTCTGATCGGCAACTATTTCTTCAACGGCAACACCGTGTTCGTCGATCACGGGCAGGGCTTCATCAGCATGTTCTGCCACATGTCGAAGATCGACGTGAAGACCGGCGACAGCGTGATGCGCGGGGGTGTCGTCGGCCGCGTCGGCTCCACCGGCCGCGCCACCGGCCCGCACATGCACTGGAACGTCAGCCTCAACGATGCGCGGGTTGATCCGGCGATCTTCATCGGTGCGTTTCAGCCGTAGTGTTCAAGGATACGTCCACGCCGTAGGAGCCAGCTTGCTGGCGATAGCGATATTCAGCCGTTCAACATTTCGGTGTTTCGGTCCATCGCCAGCAAGCTGGCTCCTACGACGACCTGCATAGCCAGGTGAATTGCGGACACCGATCTCAGACAACAATAATCAAACAGCTAAAATCAAAAAGATGGCACAAATAGCCTTTAAAACCTCTTTTCTGAGAATTTCTCCCAATTTTTTCCAAGTGCTTGCCATCCCCTGAGCCAATGGTTACGGTTGGCCTCATGAATACCTCCCATACCCTCATCCTGTCGCGCCAGCATCGGTGCCTCAGCCTGGTCAGCGCACGACTGCCGGGCTCGATTGCGGTGCCTCGCCCCTGAATCGCGTTTTCGGTTGGCCGCCTCTTTCCGGCCTGTTCAGCACAAAGGATTACTACAATGACCATGCTCAAAGATCCCTCGAAGAAGTACCGTGCGTTTCCGACCATCGATCTGCCCGATCGCACCTGGCCATCCAAGGCCATCACTGCGACGCCGATCTGGTGCAGTTCCGACCTGCGCGACGGTAACCAATCGCTGATCGAGCCCATGGATGCGGTCAAGAAACTGCGCTTCTGGAAGACGTTGGTGAAGGTCGGCGTGAAGGAAATCGAAGCCTCATTCCCCTCCGCCTCGCAGACCGATTTCGACTTCGTGCGCACTCTGATCGAAGAAGGCCATATCCCGGATGACACCACCATTCAGGTGCTGACCCAAGCGCGCGAAGACCTGATCGCCCGTACCTTCGAATCGCTGCGCGGCGCCAAGAAGGCCATCGTGCACCTGTACAACGCCACCAGCCCGTCTTTCCGCCGCATTGTCTTCAACCAGGACAAGGCCGGCGTGAAGGAAATCGCCGTCAACGCCGCCAAGCTGTTCGTCAAGTACGCGGCCGAGCAGCCTGAAACCCAGTGGACGTTCCAGTATTCGCCGGAAACCTTCAGCGCAACCGAGCTGGAGTTCGCCAAGGAGGTCTGTGACGCCGTAATCGAGGTCTGGAACCCGACCCCGCAGAACAAGATCATCCTCAACCTGCCGGCCACTGTCGAAGTGTCGACGCCAAACGTCTACGCGGACCAGATCGAATGGTTCTGCCGCAACGTCAACCGCCGTGACAGCGTGCTCATCAGCCTGCACACCCACAACGACCGCGGCACCGGGGTGGCCGCGACCGAGCTGGGTCTGATGGCAGGTGCCGATCGCGTCGAAGGCTGCCTGTTCGGCAACGGCGAGCGTACCGGCAACGTGGATCTGGTGACTCTGGCGCTGAATCTCTACACCCAGGGCATCGACCCAGAGCTGGATTTCTCCGACATCGATGGCGTGCGCAAGGTCGTCGAAGAGTGCAATCAGATCCCGGTTCACCCTCGTCACCCCTACGTGGGCGATCTGGTGCACACCGCCTTCTCCGGCTCACACCAGGATGCCATCCGCAAAGGTTTCGCCAAGCAGCAGGAAGGCTCGGTATGGGAAGTGCCTTACCTGCCGATCGACCCGGCCGACATCGGCCGCAGCTACGAAGCGGTTATTCGCGTCAACAGCCAGTCGGGCAAAGGCGGCATCACGTACCTGCTCGAACAGGAATACGGCATTTCCCTGCCGCGTCGCATGCAGATCGAATTCAGTCAGGTCGTCCAGGGTGAAACCGACCGCCTGGGCCTGGAAATGACCGCCGAGCAGATCCACGCGTTGCTGCGTCGCGAGTACCTGCAAGCCAACACGCCTTATGCGTTGATCAGCCACAAGTTGCAGGAGGAGAACGGCAACAGCGCGGTGGATGCCGAAGTGCACGTAGACGGCGAAACCCAGCACTGGCGCGGCAAGGGTAAAGGCGCTCTGGAGGCGATGGTCGCCGGCCTGCCGGTTGCAGTGGAAATCATGGACTACAACGAACACGCCATTGGTTCGGGCACTACTGCCAAAGCAGCCGCGTACATCGAACTGCGGGTCAATGGCGACCGCGCGGTGCACGGTGTGGGTATTGATGAAAACATCACCACCGCCAGCTTCCGGGCACTGTTCAGCGCGCTGAATCGCTCGTTGAGCCAGGCACAAGCCAAAGCCGCCTGACGGTTGAACCAAGGGTCGGCGGGCACCTGCCCGTCGACTTCTTTACCCTTTCAATTCCGCCTGCCCGCTCCAGATTCCGCCATCGCGCACCTTTCATTCTGCGCATACCCCATGCCCATATCGGCATAATCTTTTGATTTACGCTGTGGTAGCATGCTGCCTTTACTTTGATCCGGTTATATGCCGATGGCCATCCAGTCGCTGTCGCAGTCCGATCGAATGCATCTTTCAGTTTCACTCTTCATCCAATAATCACGACGACTCTGCTTTGATATCCGGACGAAAAGAATGCGCGGGCCGACCACCCATGCATTGAGAAAATCCATCGGCCTCGGTAACGCTGAGCTGATCCAATCACATTTGGAGCGATTATGCCCAAGGCTTCCCATCAGGACCTGCGCCGTGATTTCCGCGCACTGACCTCCTCGAATTCCTGCTTTCACACTGCCTCGGTGTTTGACCCGATGTCCGCGCGGATCGCTGCGGATCTTGGCTTCGAGGTCGGCATCCTCGGCGGCTCGGTCGCTTCCCTGCAAGTGCTCGCCGCACCCGACTTCGCCCTGATCACCTTGAGCGAATTCGTCGAACAAGCCACCCGCATCGGTCGCGTGGCGCAGTTGCCGGTCATCGCCGACGCCGACCACGGCTATGGCAACGCGCTGAACGTGATGCGCACGGTCACCGAACTGGAGCGAGCGGGGATTTCCGCGCTCACCATCGAAGACACACTGTTGCCCGCGCAATTCGGCCGCAAGTCGACGGATCTGATTTCCACCGCCGAAGGTGTCGGCAAGATCCGCGCGGCACTGGAAGCCCGTGTCGATCCCGAACTGTCGATCTTCGCCCGCACCAATGCGGCGATCATCCCGGTCCAGGAAGCCAACAGCCGTGCGTTGCAGTACCAGAGCGCGGGCGCGGACGGCATCACCATCGTCGGCGTGCGCGACTTCGAGCACCTGGCACAGCTGTCGGAAGGCGTCACCGTCCCGCTGATGCTGGTCACCTATGGCAACCCCGAGCTACACGACAATGCACGGCTGGCCGAGATGGGCGTACGCATCTGTGTCGACGGCCACGCGGCGTATTTCGCAGCCATCAAGGCGACCTACGACTGCCTGCGCGAGCAGCGGCAGATCGTGAGCAGCACGGCTGACATGAGCGCTACTGAGCTGACCCACACCTACACCCAGCCGCAGGACTACGTGGAATGGGCGAAGAAGTTCATGAATGTGAACGAGTAAACGGTGTTCCGTGGGAGGGAGCGCCAGCTCGCGACAGCGACAGTGAGCTCACTGCCGTCTTCGCGAGCTTCGCTCCCTCCCACATGAATACCGCCCCATCCAGAAGTCGCGAGTGAAAAACGCCCGGTCATCAGCCGGGCGTTTTTCATTGCGTCGCTCATCACGCGGTCGTGCTGACACCGCCTTGGGTGGTCAGGGTGATCAAGGTCGCATTGAGCGTCTGCAGGGTAGCGTTGGTCGCCGCGATCTGGACCTGGATGGCCATGACCTTTTGCGCCTTTTCTTCCTCGCTGCCGCTGCCGTTCTGCGCCGCGCTCAACTGAGCCTGCTGCTGGGCCAGTTCCTTCTTGGCGGCTTCGATCTGCTCCTTGATCTTGGCGATGGTTTCTTCAGTAGACGAAGACGTCGCCGAGCCGCCGCCGGCACCGCCGGCTTTCGCGCCCGACATGGAAACGCTGGCGGTCTTTTCGGTGCTTGTGCTGGCGGTTGCAGCAGCCTGTTCTTCCGCAGCCGGGGTTTTGACGGTAAGCGATAACGAAGCGCTGTATGGGCTAAGCCCGGAGGTGTTGATGGTGGTCATGGCAAACTCCTGTTGGTCTGCACCCTGTATCGGCCGCCCGGAAACAATCTGAAGCATTTAGCTGACGCTGAATCTGTCCGCGTCCAGATGCGCCGGAAACCGGGTCCGGTAACCGTGCAGATCCACCGCGCTCAAGGCCGCCTGAAACACCCCGTTAGCTTCTGCCACGTTGAGCAGACACTCGCCCTGGTAATCCAGGACCTGGCTGTCGCCGGTATAGGCCAGCCCTTTGCCGTCATCACCGATCCGGTTGACCGCCGCGACATAGCACAGGTTTTCGATCGCCCGCGCCGGCAGCAGGCGGTTCCAGTGCTGACGACGCGCACCCGGCCAGTTGGCGGTGTAGATCAGCAGGTCAGTGTCTTGCATGGCCCGGCTCCACACCGGGAACCGCAGGTCGTAACAGATCAGCGGCCGCACTTGCCAACCCTTGACCTCGAACACACAGCGTTCCGCTCCGGCGCTGTAGTGCTCATGCTCGCAGGCCATACGGAACAGGTGGCGCTTGTCATAGTGAGACAGTTCGCCGTCGGGCCGCGCCCAGAGCAGACGATTGCGGTAGCTGCCGTCGGCGGCCTGAATGATCACGCTGCCGGTGACCACCGCCTCCAGCCGCTGCGCCTGTGCCAGCAGCCAATGCGATGTCGGACCGTCCTCCGGTTCCGCCAGCGCTTCGGATTCCATCGAGAAACCGGTGGTGAACATTTCCGGCAGGATGATCAGGTCGGCTTCCGCCGCCTGGCCCAGTAGTCGTTCGAAGTGCTCCAGATTCGTTTCGCGGTCGTGCCAGGCCAGTTCGGTCTGGATCAGTGCGATGTTCAGATTCGGTAGCTGGCTCAGATCACGCATAGTTTTTCCGCCGCCTTACGCAGCGTCTCCTCGCGCTTGGCGAAGCACAGCCGAATCAACCGCTGCCCTTCGGGTGGAGTCTGGTAGAAGACTGAAATGGGAATGCTGGCGACGCCATGCTCCCGGGTCATCCATAGCGCCATGTCGACGTCGTCGAGATCCGGACGAACCTGCGAATAGTCCATCAGTTGGAAATAGGTCCCCGCCGCTGGGGTGAAACTGAAGCGCGAAGCGGCGAGCTGATGGCAGAAGAAATCCCGCTTGGCCTGATAAAACACGGGCAGCTCCTCGACATGCTCGGGGTGCTCGGCCATGAAATCGGCCAGTGCATACTGCAACGGCGTGACGCTGCAAAAGCTGACGTACTGGTGGACCTTGCGCAGCTCGGCAGTCAGCGCCAGCGGCGCGACCACATAACCGGTCTTCCAGCCGGTGACGTGATAGGTCTTGCCGAACGAGTTGACCACGAACGCCCGCGAGTACAGCGCTTCGTGATCCAGCACGCTTGCATGCCGCACGCCATCGAACACCAGATGCTCATAGACCTCGTCGCTGAGCAGGTAGATGTCACGGTCGGCAATCAGTGCAGAAAGCTGGTCCAGGTCTGCGCGGGAGATCAACGCACCGCTGGGGTTGTGCGGGCTGTTGATCACGATCATGCGGGTCCGGGGGCTGAGCGCATCGCTGAGTTTCTGCCAGTCGATGGCGAAGTCGCCGGGGCTCAGTTGCACATGGACGCAGCGCCCGCCGGCCAGTTCGACCGAAGGCTCGTAGCTGTCGTAGCAAGGATCGAAAATGATGACTTCGTCACCGGGGCGGATGACCGTCTGAATGGCGCAGAAAATCGCCTGGGTCGCACCGGGCGTGATGGTGATTTCAGTCTCCGGATCGACCTGCCGACCATAACTGCGGGAAATCTTGGCAGCCACCTGCTGACGCAGCGCGGGCAGGCCGGTCATGGGCGAATACTGGTTAAAACCTTCGGCAGCCCGGCGACTGAGCGCATCGCGTAGCGCTTGCGGCCCGTCGAAGTCCGGGAAACCCTGGGACAGATTGAGCGCGCCGGTATCGGCGGCCAGTTGAGACATGACGGTGAAGATAGTGGTGCCCACGTTGGGCAGCTTGCTGTCGATCATGACGCTCTTCCCTGCAAACACCCGGCGCCACGTCGGCACGGGTCTGGCAGGATAGCCCAGCGAACGCCCACAAAAAAAGGCGCCAGCGGCGCCTTTTTCAGAAAAGCCCTACAGAATCAGCGCTTGTCACGACGCTTCTTGTCGGCCTTCTTGTGGTGCGACATCAAACGACGCTTCTTGTTGACCTGACGGTCCGTCAGCGTGTTCTTGTTGCCCTCGTAAGGGTTGTCGCCGCCCTTGAACTCGATGCGAATCGGCGTACCGACCAGCTTCAGAACCCGGCGATAGGTGTTCTCCAGGTAGCGTACATAAGACTTGGGCACTTTCTCGACCTGGTTGCCGTGAATCACGATCAGCGGCGGGTTGGCGCCACCCAGGTGAGCGTAACGCAGCTTGATGCGGCGGCTGCCGACCATTGGCGGCGCGTGCTCGCTGACGGCGTCTTCCAGAATCTGCGTCAGGCGGCTGGTTGGCCAGCGGGTCACGGCGGACTTGAAGGAAGCCTGGACCGATTTGTACAGGTTGCCGACGCCGGTGCCGTGCAGTGCGGAGATGAAGTGAATGTCGGCGAAATCGACGAAGAACAGCCGGCGCTCCAGCTCAGTCTTCACGTAGTCACGTTCACCCGGCTGCATGCCGTCCCACTTGTTCAGTGCGATGACGATGGCCCGGCCCGATTCCAGCGCGAAGCCCAGCAAGTTAAGGTCGTGGTCGACCACGCCTTCGCGAGCGTCCATCACGAAGATCACCACGTTGGCATCCTTGATGGCCTGCAACGTCTTGACCACCGAGAACTTCTCGACCTCTTCGTGGATTTTGCCGCGCTTGCGCACACCAGCGGTGTCGATCAGCGTGTACTTCTCTTCGTTGCGTTCGAAAGGAATGTAGATGCTGTCGCGAGTCGTGCCCGGCTGGTCGTAGACGATGACCCGGTCTTCACCCAGCATGCGGTTGACCAGGGTCGATTTGCCCACGTTTGGACGACCGATGATGGCGATCTTGATGCCATCTTTCTCGCTCGGGCCCGGAATGCGCTTGGCTTCCTCGCCTTCGGCGACGTCTTCAATCTCGCCTTCTTCGGGTTCGTCATCGTCCTTGGGGAAGTCCTTGAGGGCGATTTCCAGCATCTGCGAGATGCCGCGGCCATGCGCGCCGGCAACCGGAATCGCATCGCCCAGACCCATGGGGCTGAATTCGGCGCGAGCCAGGTTTTCGTCGATGTTGTCGATCTTGTTGGCGACCACATAGGAACGCTTGTTGCGCTTGCGCAGGTGCTCGCCAATCATCTGGTCCGCGGCGGTGTAGCCCGCCTTGGCGTCCACCAGGAACAGCACGACATCGGCTTCTTCGATAGCCAGCAGAGACTGCTCGGCCATCTTCTCATCCATGCCGTGCTCGTCGCCGGAAATACCGCCAGTGTCGATCAGAATATAGGAGCGCCCTTGCCACTTCGCCTCTCCGTATTGGCGATCACGGGTGAGACCGGACAGGTCGCCGACGATGGCGTCGCGGGTCCGGGTCAGGCGGTTGAACATGGTGGACTTGCCGACGTTCGGTCGACCCACCAGGGCGATTACGGGAACCATTAGGCTCTCCACTTCGTTATTTCAGAAAATACAAAAGCCGCTGCGGGGCAGCGGCCGGAGTTCGGAGCGGCACGGTCAGGTGCCGCGGCCTTGCCGTAACAAGGCGGCCAGGAGCCCGAAGCCCCTGACCTGGACGATCATCACTTGATGGTCAGGGCTTCCAGTTTGCCGCTGTTGCCATACACGTAAATCATGTCGCCGACGACCAGCGGGCGCGCCCGCAGACCGTCGCTGTCGATACGCTCGCGACCGACGAAGCGGCCATCGACCTGGCTCAACAGGTGAAGATAGCCTTCCATGTCGCCGACCGCCACGTAGCTGGAGAACACCTCGGGTGCGCCCAACTGGCGACGCGCCAGCGACTCGTTGCTCCACAAAGCGCTGGACGAGCGCTCGTCGATACCTTCGACGGTGCCGGACGCCAGAGTGGCATACACGCTGCCGAAACCCTGAGCCACACCCGAGTAGCTGGAGGCATCACGCTGCCAGAGCACACGGCCGCTATCCAGTTCCAGACCCGCTACGCGACCCTGGTAGCTGGCAACGTAGAGCGTACCGCCGGACAGCAGCAGGCCACCGTCGATATCGACCACGCGCTCCAGTTCCGAGCGACCTTGCGGGATCGCAATGCGCTGCTCCCAGACCGGGACGCCGTTGGAGGTGTCCAGCGCCACGACCTTACCGGTCGACAGACCCGCGATGGCGAGGCGATTGGTCACCAGCGGCGCGCCGGTGCCACGCAGGGTCAGTACCGCAGGCGTGCTTTCGTAGATCCAGCGCTGACTGCCGGTGACCGCGTCGAGACCGATCACGCGGTCGTCCTGAGTCTGGACCACGACCACGTCACCGTTGGTAGCGGGCGGAGCCAGCACCTCGCTGGTCACGCGGGCGCGCCAGCGCTCTTCACCGGAAGAAGAATCCAGGGCGATGACTTCGCCCTTGGTGGTGCCGAGCATGACCATGCCGTAGCCGACGCCGACCGCGCCGGATACCGGCAGCTCAAGATCTTTTTCCCAGATCACGTCACCGGTCAGGCGGTCCAGAGACATGACCTCACCGTTCACGTCGCTGGCATAGATGCGGTCGCCGTCGATGGCGGGGACCAGCATGTTGTAGGTTTCACCCTGACCGTCGCCGATCGAGTGACTCCACTGTTTCTGCAGGACGACCTCTTCCTTGAAATCGGTCAGTTCGGCCGGCGGAAGTTCCTTCTTGCTGTTGCTGCTGCAACCCGCGGCCAGAATGGCCAGAGCCAGCAATGCTGCATGTTTCCAACGAATCACGTCACGCATCCCCTTTCGCCAGATCGTCGAGCTTCATTTGCAGGCCACCGACCGCTGCTTCTTCCGAGAGCGCGGACTTGGCCTTCTGGTATGCAGCATGTGCCTCGTCGGTGCGACCCAGTTGCACCAGCAGGTCACCCTTGAGTTCTTCGCGGCTGGCCAGGAACGCCTTGTCGGCATCGCCGGCGAGCAGCTTGAGCGCTTCTTCGCCTTTGTTCTGGGCGGCCAGAACACGTGCCAGACGCTGACGGGCCAGTTCGCCCAGTGTCACGTTCGCCGGCTTGTCCGCAACGGTTTTCAGTTCCGCCGCGGCGTCATCGAGCTTGCCGTTGTCCACCGCCACCTTGGCGACGAAGAGGCTACCAAATTGCGCATAGGCCGTACCACCGAACTCGCTCTTGAGCTTGCCGGCGATTTCCGCAACGCGCGTGGTGTCGGCCTGGCCGCTCGGCGTCAATGCGGTTTCCAGCAGTTGCTGGTAAAGGATCGAGGCGCCCTGCGACTGGTTGGTCTGGTACTTCTGCCAGGCCTGCCAGCCGAAGACCACGATTAGCGCCAACAGACCGCCGGTGACCAGGGGCTTGCCGTTACGCTGCCACCAGTCCTTCATTACCGCCAGCTCTTCATCTTCGGTACGCGACACCCCAATACTCCTATTCGCTAAATCGGCTTTTAATCAGCTTCAACCCTGCACGATGCAGGAGGCCAGGTGCTCGGACAGAGCATCCCAGGCAATGTTTTGTTGGTCGCCCTGCCCGCGCAACGGCTTGACGCCGATGATCTGCTGCGCAAGTTCTTCTTCGCCCAGGATCAAGGCATACAGCGCCCCGCTCTTGTCGGCCTTCTTGAACTGGCTCTTGAAGCTGCCGGCGCCGGCGTTGACCTGCAGGCGCAGGCTCGGCAAGCGGTCACGCAGCTGCTCGGTCAGCGTCAGGGCCGCGAGCTCAGCGGCTTCGCCGAACGCGCAGACGTAGACGTCGATCTGGCGGGAAATTTCTTCCGGCACCTGCTCCAGGGTTTCCAGCAGCAGCACCAGACGTTCGATGCCCATGGCGAAACCGACGCCAGCGGTGGGCTTGCCGCCCATCTGCTCGACCAGACCGTCATAACGGCCCCCCGCGCACACAGTGCCCTGAGCGCCCAACTGATCGGTCACCCACTCGAAAACGGTCTTGCTGTAGTAGTCCAGACCACGCACCAGCTTGGGGTTGATGACGTAAGGGATGCCGGCCGCGTCGAGACGTGCCTTCAGACCTTCGAAGTGAACCCGTGATTCTTCGTCCAGATAGTCAGCCAGCTTGGGAGCGTCGACCAGCACAGCCTGGGTTTCAGGATGCTTGGTGTCCAGGACCCGCAGCGGGTTGGTCTTGAGGCGACGCTGGCTGTCTTCGTCCAGCTGGTCCAGGCGGGCCGTCAGATACTCGACCAGCGCATCGCGGTAGCGCGCGCGGGCTTCGCTGGTGCCCAGGCTGTTGAGTTCGAGTTTGACCGCATTGCGGATGCCCAGCAGGCCCCACAGGCGCCAGGTCATCACGATCAGTTCGGCATCGATGTCGGGACCGTCGAGATTAAAGACTTCCACGCCGATCTGGTGGAACTGGCGATAGCGGCCCTTCTGCGGGCGTTCATGGCGGAACATCGGGCCGATGTACCAGAGTTTCTGCACCTGGCCGCCGCCGGTGATGCCGTGCTCCAGCACGGCGCGCACGCAGGCCGCGGTGCCTTCGGGGCGCAGGGTCAGGGAATCGCCGTTACGGTCGGCGAAGGTGTACATCTCCTTCTCGACGATATCGGTGACCTCGCCGATGGAGCGCTTGAACAGGTCGGTGAACTCGACGATCGGCATGCGGATCTGGCGATAACCGTAGTTATCCAGCAACCCGGCGACCGTGCCTTCGAAGTGACGCCACAACGGGGTCTGCTCGGGCAGGATATCGTTCATGCCACGAATGGCTTGCAGAGACTTACTCACAAAAAATCCTTAGCAATCTGGGTTAGCCGCGCACGATAACCGAGGCGTCGGCCTGGGCTTTCTCGGCGGCTTTCTCGCGAATCAGACGTTCGAGATCGTCCACGAGATTGTCGTTGGTCAGCTTCTGCGCGGGCTTGCCGTCGATGTAGATCAGGTTCGGCGTGCCACCGGTGAGGCCGATATGAGCTTCCTTCGCTTCGCCGGGGCCGTTGACCACACAGCCGATGACCGCGACGTCCAGCGGCACCAGCAAGTCCTCCAGGCGCCCTTCCAGTTCGTTCATGGTCTTGACCACGTCGAAATTCTGCCGCGAGCAGCTTGGGCAGGCGATGAAGTTGATGCCACGGGAACGCAGGTGCAGCGACTTGAGAATGTCGTAGCCGACCTTCACTTCCTCGACCGGGTCGGCCGCCAGCGAGATGCGGATAGTATCGCCAATCCCTTCGGCGAGCAGCATACCCAGCCCAACCGCGGATTTCACCGTGCCCGAGCGCAATCCGCCCGCTTCGGTGATGCCCAGGTGCAGTGGCTGTACGATCTGCCTGGCCAACAAACGATAGGCTTCAACGGCCATGAACACGTCGGACGCCTTCACGCTGACCTTGAAGTCGGGAAAGTTGAGACGGTCGAGATGCTCGACGTGCCGCAGCGCGGATTCGACCAGCGCTTCGGGAGTCGGCTCGCCGTATTTCTTCTGCAGGTCTTTTTCCAGCGAACCGGCGTTGACGCCGATGCGGATCGGGATGCCGCGATCCCGCGCCGCATCGACCACCGCGCGCACGCGGTCTTCGCGACCGATGTTGCCCGGATTGATGCGCAGGCAGTCGACGCCCAGCTCGGCGACCCGCAAGGCAATGCGGTAGTCGAAGTGAATGTCGGCAACCAGCGGGACCTTGACCTGCTGCTTGATACGGCCGAAGGCTTCGGCCGCGTCCATGTCCGGCACCGACACGCGCACGATGTCGACACCGGCCGCTTCCAGACGATTGATCTGGGCAACCGTGGCCGCTACGTCATTGGTATCGCTGTTGGTCATGCTCTGGACAGCGATCGGGGCGTCGCCACCGACCGGCACGGAGCCGACCCAGATCTTTCGGGATTCGCGACGCTTGATAGGGGATTGGCCGTGCATGATTTATTGCCCTAGTTTCAGGCGAGCAGTTTCGCCGCTGGTGAAAGGGGCCACATCGACAGGCTGCCCGTTATAGCTGACCTGCGCACCGCGGGCATAACCCAGGCGCAGCGTGAGCGGTGGCTTGCCGCTGACATCCAGGCTGTCGCCCTTGCGCTTCAGGCCGCTCATCAGCACCTTGCCGTTGCCGTCAGTGACCTGGGTCCAGCAATCGGCGGTGAACTGCAGGCGAATCTGACCTGCGCCGGCCACGAACGGAGCGGGCTCCGGTGCCGGCGCCGGTTCCTGCGCAGGGGCAGCTGGCGTCGACTGGCGCGGCACGGATGGGGTGAGCGTCGCCGTCGCCGCGGGTGGCGTGACAGGCTCGGCCGGAGTCGGTGCCGGCGCGGCGGCAGGCGCCGTCGCAGGCGTGCCGGTTGCGGCGGCTGGCGTGTCGGTGGAAGACGACGGGTTCAGCGCCAGCGGCGCTTCGTTGCTGTCCTGATTCTCGACTACCGCCTGATCTTCAGGCTCGTCCAGCGGATGGATCTGAGTGGTGCCGTCCGCGCTTTCGACTTCGACGTGCTCAAGGTTCAGGCCGGACGGCTCCTTGCCGCGCAGCGTGCTCTGATCCTGCCACCAGACGAAACCGCCGCCCACCAGCACCAGCAACAACAGCAGGCTGACAATACGCAGAATGTTGTGGGAGAGACGCACCGGCTCTTCGATACGGCCAAGCGCGTGCACCGAACTGCCCTTGCCGTCGGTACCGGTGTACTGATCGAACTGCTCGACCAGCGCCGCCTGATCAAGCCCCAGCAATTTGGCGTAAGCGCGCACATAGCCACGGGCGAACGTGTGACCTGGCAGTTTATCGAACTGGCCGTTCTCCAGATTGCTCAGGGAGGTGACGGTGAGGTTCATCCTGTGAGCGACGTCTGGCAGCGACCAGTTCTTGCTCTCACGGGCCTGGCGCAGGGTTTCTCCAGGGTTCAGGCGAGTGGTTGCTACAACTTCGGGATGCGCCGCTTTCATCATTGCTCCGACAGGTATTGCTGATATTCCGGCGTACCGGGATAAAGTCTTTTGAGTTGCAGGCCGAAACTGGCTGCCTTGTCGCGGTCTTCGTAAATCTTCGCCAGCCGCGTGCCAAGCAACAGGCTGCGTGCGTTCTGCTCGCTCAGCTGGCTGAAGCGGTCGTAATAATCCCGCGCCGGCACATATTGCCGATCTTCGAAGGACAATTCAGCCATTTCCAGCAAAGCGCGTGGTTGCTGACGATCCAGACGCAGGGCCTTGGTGAAATGTTCGCGGGCCAGATCGGGTTTGCCAAGCTTCAGCGCCGTCATGCCCAGGCTTTCGAATACCCGCGACCGCTCAGGATACAGGTTATCGGCGGCCGCCTGTTCAAAACGCGCGTAAGCTTCGGCATAACGCTGCTGCTCGTAGAGGAAGCTGCCGTAATTGTTGACGATTCGCGCGTCGTTGCCGCTGGCTGAAATGGCTTTGCGAAAGTGCTGATCGGCCAGCTCCGGCTCCATTTCCACCTGGAACACCAGCGCCAGCGCTGCGTTGGCCTGGGGATCGGAGCTGTCCAGCTCCAGCGCTTTTTTCAGCGGCACTTTGGCGCGCTCGCTCTGGCCCTGCTGAAGATAGCCAAGGCCCAGTTGCACGTAGGCTTCGCGTGCCTTGTCGCGCCCTTCGGCGGTGGTGAGCGGGTTGACGTTACCTGTCGATACGCAGCCCACCAGCATGATGACGAAACAGAGCATCAATGGAATGCGCACAGACATGGGGTCCCTCTCAGTCAGTTTCGCAATCAGTTTCGGGTGGCGGTGGCTGCTGCCCGATCGGCCTCAGCGGTCAGATCCCGTACGGCGATATAGCGCTCGCTGCGACGGGTCCGGTCCATGACCTGTCCGACGAGCTGGCCGCAGGCGGCATCGATGTCTTCGCCACGGGTAGTGCGCACGGTCACGTTGTAGCCGGCCTGATGCAGCAGGTCCTGGAAGCGACGGATCGCATTGTTGCTCGGACGCTCGTAGCCGGAGTGCGGGAACGGGTTGAACGGGATCAAGTTGATCTTGCAAGGCGTGTCCTTGAGCAGCTCGATCATCTCGACCGCATGCTCGACCTGATCGTTGACGTCCTTGAGCAGGGTGTACTCGACGGTCAACACACGCTTTTCGCCCAGGTTGGACATGTAGCGGCGACACGATTCGAGCAGCATCTTCAAGGGATACTTCTTGTTGATCGGTACCAGCTGGTTGCGCAGCGCGTCGTTCGGCGCGTGCAGCGACAAGGCCAGGGAAACGTCGATGTGCTTGGACAGCTCGTCGATCATCGGTACCACGCCGGAGGTGGACAAGGTCACCCGGCGCTTGGAAATGCCATACCCCAGGTCATCCAGCATCAGATGCATGGCGGTGATGACATTGTCGAAGTTCAGCAGCGGCTCGCCCATGCCCATCATCACCACGTTGGTGATGGCGCGGTCGATGGTCGCCGGGACGCTGCCAAAGGATTTGTTGGCAATCCATACCTGACCGATCACTTCGGCGGCGGTGAGGTTGCTGTTGAAGCCTTGTTTGCCGGTGGAGCAGAAACTGCAATCCAGGGCGCAGCCCGCCTGGGACGACACGCACAAGGTGCCGCGCTTGCCCTGCGGGATGTAGACGGTCTCGACGCAGCTGCCGGACTCCACGCGAACCACCCACTTGCGGGTGCCATCGCTGGAAATGTCCTCGCTGACGACTTCGGGACCGCGAATTTCCGCACAGGCCTTGAGCTTCTCGCGCAAGGCCTTGCTGACGTTCGTCATGGCGTCGAAATCGTCGACGCCGAAGTGGTGAATCCACTTCATGACCTGACCGGCACGGAAGCGCTTCTCCCCGATAGAGTCGAAGAATTTTTCCATTTCCAGCTGAGTCAGACCCAACAGGTTGGTTTTACCAGTCGATGCAATCATGAATTCACCCTTCACTCGCGGTCGGCAGACCTTAGCGAGTGGTTACCTCGGTAGCTGCGAAGAAGTAAGCGATTTCGCGAGCGGCGGCTGCTTCGGAGTCGGAACCGTGAACAGCGTTGGCGTCGATGGATTCGGCGAAATCAGCACGGATGGTGCCGGCAGCAGCTTCTTTAGGGTTGGTAGCGCCCATCAGCTCACGGTTCAGAGCGATAGCGTTTTCACCTTCCAGAACCTGAACGACGACAGGACCGGAGATCATGAAGGCAACCAGGTCACCGAAGAAGCCACGCTCTTTGTGCTCAGCGTAGAAACCTTCTGCCTCGGCCTTGGACAGCTGCTTCAGCTTGGAAGCAACGACGCGCAGACCGGCTTTTTCGAAACGAGTGGTGATCTCGCCGATTACGTTTTTAGCAACGGCGTCAGGCTTGATGATGGAGAAAGTACGTTGAACAGCCATGTGAAACTCCAGAAACAGTGAGTGAAGCGAAAAATTAAACCCGCGAATTATACGCGGGTTCGGGTGTATTGCCTAACTTGCGTGCGTTGCCGAACGTTATTCGGCTTCTTCGATCCACAACCCCTGGATCGCTTCGAGAACCTTCTCGCCGCCGCGGGCCGGATCGTCGTCGAACTCCGGCAGATCCATGACCAGATTGCGCAGCTTGACGAAGTTCACCGACAGCGGGTCGAGATCCGGATGGCGCTCGGCCAGCTGGATCGCGATCTCCTGCACATCAACCCATTTCAGACTCATTACGGGCTCCTTGTCAGTGCGGGGCTTCGGCCGCATGGTTGAGCGAATACTTGGGAATTTCAACCGTCAGGTCTTCATTTCCGACGACTGCCTGACAGGACAGACGGGACTGCGCTTCAAGCCCCCAGGCCTTGTCGAGCATGTCTTCCTCAAGCTCGTCGGCTTCTTCCAGCGAGTCGAAGCCCTCACGAATGACGCAATGACAGGTGGTGCAGGCACAGACGCCGCCGCAGGCGCTTTCGATCTCGATGTGGTGCTCATGCGCCAGTTCAAGTACCGAGGTGCCGGGCTCGGCTTCTACGACCAGCCCTTCCGGGCAGAGCACGGCATGGGGCAGAAAAATGACCTGCGGCATCAGTTATCCTCGATTTCATTCAGGTTGCGCCCGGCCAGTGCGGCTTTGACCGTCGAATCAAGGCGGCGGGCGGCAAATGCATCGGTCACCTGCGACAGACGCTTGGTCTGTTGCTCGATGGCATTGCCATCGGTGCCTTGCATCAGTTCACGGAGCTGGTCCATTTCCAGATTGATGACCATGCGCTCTTCTTCATCGAGAAGGCGTTCGCCGTCGGCGTCCATCGCGCCCTGCACGGCTTCGAGCAGGCGCTCGGCATCGACCTGGTGTTCACGCAGCACGCGGGCGACCTTGTCATCGCCGGCGTACTGGAAAGAGTCCTTGAGCATGCGGGCGATTTCGCCATCGGTCAGGCCGTAGGACGGCTTGACCTGGATGCTCGCCTCAACGCCCGATGCAATCTCGCGGGCCGCCACGCTGAGCAGGCCATCGGCATCCACCTGGAAAGTGACGCGGATCTTGGCCGCGCCCGCCACCATCGGCGGAATGCCACGCAACTCGAAGCGCGCCAGCGAGCGACAGTCGCTGATCAGCTCGCGCTCGCCCTGCAGGACGTGGATCATCATGGCCGTCTGGCCGTCTTTATACGTGGTGAATTCCTGCCCGCGCGCGACCGGAATCGTCGTGTTGCGAGGAATCACCTTCTCCATCAGCCCGCCCATGGTTTCCAGGCCGAGAGAAAGCGGAATCACGTCCAGCAACAGCAGTTCTTCGCCGTCGCGCTTGTTGCCGGCCAGGGTATCGGCCTGAATCGCCGCGCCAATCGCCACCACCTGATCAGGATCGATGGTGGTCAACGGCTGACGACCGAACAGCTCGGCAACGGCGTCGCGAACACGCGGTACCCGAGTCGAACCGCCGACCATGACGACCGCCTGGACTTCTTCCAGCTCGATGCCGGAATCACGCACGGCGCGGCGACAGGCTTTCAGGCTGCGCGCGACCATCGGCTCGATCAACCCATTGAAGGCTTCGCGAGTCAGCACACCGCTCCAGCCTTCATAGGTGATTTCCGTCGACTCGGCGGCGCTCAGCGCTTCCTTCGCGGCACAGGCAATCTGCAGCAGACGACGCTGGACCGCCGGCGCCATGTCCACGGACAGGCCCGCTTCGGCCATGATCCAGCCGGCGATAGCGTGATCGAAATCGTCGCCGCCCAGCGCGGTATCACCGCCGGTCGCCAGCACTTCGAATACGCCGCCAGTCAGGCGCAGGATGGAAATGTCGAACGTGCCGCCGCCCAGATCGTAGATCGCGACCACGCCTTCGGCCTTCTGATCCAGACCGTAGGCCACGGCAGCCGCAGTCGGCTCGTTGAGCAGACGCAGCACGTTGAGACCCGCGAAGCGCGCAGCGTCCTTGGTCGCCTGGCGCTGGGCATCGTCGAAATACGCCGGGACAGTGATCACCGCGCCGACCAGTTCGCCGCCCAGCGACTCTTCAGCACGCTGACGCAGGACCTTGAGAATGTCCGCCGAGACTTCCACCGGGCTCTTGGGCCCCTGCACGGTCTCGATGAACGGCATATGCGATTCACCTTCGACGAAGCGGTAAGGCAGCTGCTCGCCCAGTTGCTTGACGTCGCTCAGACCACGCCCCATCAGGCGCTTGACCGACAGCACGGTATTGAACGGATCGGAGGAAGCGGCGGCCTTGGCCGACTCGCCAACTTCGACGCGGTCGGCGTGATAGCGCACGGCGGACGGCAGGATGACCTGGCCTTGCGCATCGGCCAGAGGCTCGGAAAGGCCGCTGCGCAACGCAGCGACCAGCGAATTGGTGGTGCCCAGGTCAATGCCGACAGCCAGACGACGCTGGTGCGGTTGCGGGCTCTGGCCGGGTTCGGCGATCTGCAGTAAGGCCATGCTGTTATCGAATAATCACACTGGCGTGCGGCCGGAGCGGCACGGGGTTAATCGTCGAGGCGCTCTTCCAGCTGGCGCACTTCGTAGGAAAGCTTGTCGAGGAACTGCATGCGACGCATCAGGCGTTCAGCCTGCTCGCGCTGCGCTGCGTCATCCCAACAGGCGGCGAAGCTGTCTTCGAGCTGTTCCTGAGCGGTCTTGAGCCGGCGCTTGAACGCCGCGACGCCGTCCAGATCCGCGTCATCCTGCAGGTCTTCGAGCTCTTCGCGCCATTGCATCTGCTGCAGAAGAAAATCGGGATCATGCACGGTGACTTCGAGCGGAATCTCGTCGCCTTTCAGCGTCAGGAGATAGCGAGCGCGCTTGGGCGCGCTCTTGAGCGTCTGATAAGCCTCGTTGAGGCTCGCGGAACGCTCGAGCGCAACACGCTGCTCACGCTCGGGAGCATCGGCGAAACGGTCCGGGTGGACGTTGCGCGCCAGCTCGCGATAACGGACTGCCAACTGCTCGAGATCCAGACGAAATGCCGGCTGAAGGTCGAACAGGGCGAAATGACAAGGAGTACCCACGATATCAGCCTCAGACGTTGAAGCTTTCGCCACAGCCACACTCGCCACGCGAGTTCGGGTTGTTGAACTTGAAGCCTTCGTTCAAGCCCTCGCGAACGAAGTCCAGCTCGGTACCGTCGAGATACACCAGACTTTTCGGATCGATGATGATCTTCACGCCATGCTGTTCGAACACGGTGTCCTCGCTGGCCGCCTCGTCGACGAACTCGAGCACGTAGGCAAGACCGGAACAGCCCGTGGTGCGAACACCCAGACGAATGCCATCACCCTTGCCGCGCCCCTCGAGAGAACGACGCACGTGGTTCGCGGCAGCTTCTGTCATGCTGATAGCCATTGGATCTCCTTGCTTGTCGCCAGCTTCGCGAAAAAGAACTGCTTAAAGCAGGCCTTTCTTCTGCTTGTAGTCACGAACCGCTGCCTTGATGGCGTCTTCGGCGAGGACCGAGCAGTGGATCTTCACCGGCGGCAGCGCGAGCTCTTCAGCCAGCTGGGTGTTCTTGATGGTTTCCGCTTCGTCCAGCGTCTTGCCCTTCATCCACTCAGTGGCCAGGGAGCTGGAAGCGATCGCCGAACCGCAGCCGTAGGTCTTGAACTTGGCGTCTTCGATAACGCCCTGCTCGTTGACCTTGATCTGCAGACGCATCACGTCTCCGCATGCGGGAGCGCCCACCATGCCGGTGCCGACATCCGGATCTTCCGCATTCATCTTGCCGACGTTGCGCGGGTTCTCGTAGTGGTCGATGACCTTTTCGCTGTAAGCCATGATTCTGTTCCTCTCACATCAGGGAGCCGCTCTACAGGCCATGGCTCGATCAGCGCATGGCCCGGGTGTCAGGCGGCTTGAATTAATGCGCCGCCCACTCGATCTTGGAGATATCGACGCCGTCTTTGAACATGTCCCACAGCGGCGACAGTGCGCGCAGCTTGGTGACCGCCTCGCAGACTTTCTGCGCGGCGTAGTCGATCTCCTCTTCGGTCGTGAAGCGGCCGAAGGTGAAGCGTATCGAGCTGTGTGCCAGTTCGTCATTACGACCAAGGGCGCGCAGCACGTACGAAGGCTCCAGGGACGCCGAGGTGCAGGCCGAACCGGACGATACCGCCAGATCCTTGAGCGCCATGATCAGCGACTCGCCTTCGACATAGTTGAAGCTAAGGTTCAGGTTGTGCGGAACGCGAGCGGTCAGGCTGCCGTTGACGTACAGCTCTTCGAGATCTTCGACCTGCTTGAAGAAACGGTCGCTCAGCGCCTTGATGCGCACGTTCTCGCTCGCCATCTCTTCCTTGGCGATGCGGAAGGCTTCGCCCATGCCGACGATCTGGTGAGTGGCCAGGGTGCCGGAGCGCATGCCGCGCTCATGACCGCCGCCGTGCATGGTGGCTTCCAGACGAACACGCGGCTTGCGGCTCACGTACAGTGCGCCGATACCCTTGGGACCGTAGGTCTTGTGCGCCGAGAACGACATCAAGTCGACCTTCAGGCTCGACAGATCGATTTCGACCTTACCGGTGGATTGCGCCGCATCGACATGGAACAGCACGCCGCGCGAACGGGTCAGCTCGCCGATGGCCGCGATGTCATTGATGGTGCCGATCTCGTTGTTCACGTGCATGATCGAAACCAGAATGGTGTCGTCGCGCAGTGCGGCTTCGACCATCGCAGGAGTGATCAGGCCATCTTCGCCCGGCTCGATGTAGGTCACTTCGAAGCCTTCACGCTCCAGCTGGCGCGTGGTATCCAGGACGGCCTTGTGCTCGACCTTGGAGGTGATGATGTGCTTGCCCTTGGTGTGATAGAAGTGCGCCACACCCTTGATGGCCAGGTTGTCGGACTCGGTGGCACCGGAGGTCCAGACGATTTCACGCGGATCGGCATTGACCAGATCGGCCACCTGACGACGAGCATTCTCGACGGCCTCTTCGGCTTTCCAGCCGAATACGTGGGAACGCGAGGCCGGATTGCCGAAGTTTCCGTCAACCAGCAGGCAATCGATCATTTTCTGCGCTACTCGCGGATCGACCGGGGTCGTCGCGGAGTAATCGAGGTAAATCGGCAACTTCATTGAAAATCTCCTATCAGGCTGGCGTACCGCTCAGTCAAAGTGGGTTCATTCGACGGCGGACGTTTCGATCTTATCCAGTTGCGGCGTCTTGCTGCTGCAGCGACGCAGGTCCTGGCGCTGGGCGACTTCCTGTACCTCACGGCGAGTGACAAGGTCCGCCAAGCTGATACCGCTCAGAAATTCGTGAATCTGTTGGCTCAGGTCGCACCACAGATGGTGGGTCAGGCAGGTGTCGCCACCGTGGCAGTCACCCAGGCCCTGACACCGCGTGGCATCGACCGATTCGTTCACCGCGTCGACCACCTGAGCAACCTGGATGCCCTGCATGTCACGGGACAGCTGATAGCCGCCGCCGGGACCACGGACGCTGGAAACCAGGTTGCCGCGACGCAGTTTGGCGAACAGTTGCTCGAGGTAGGAAAGGGAAATGCCCTGCCGCTCGGAAATGTCGGCCAGAGACACTGGCCCGTTCTGCGCGTGCAATGCCAGGTCAAGCATTGCCGTGACAGCGTAACGGCCTTTAGTCGTGAGTCGCATGGCGTGTACCGCAAAGGATCAGAATGGGAGCGAGTATGCTATTCCCGAGTGTTTAAGTCAACTATTAGACCAAGTAAAACAGTCGGGATTAGCTGAATTTGCGGGCCACATGATAGCAAGAATGCGGACACATGGACACGCCCGAAGACGCCGGCTATCACTGTGTGTGCGCTTCGCTCTTGTCCTTCACGCAGTCGAAGACTTCGTCGCGCAGTTCCGGCAGTTCCTTTGCGCAGTAGTCGCTGCCCAGCCGGTTAAGCGCACCGCACATGCCTTCGAGACGATCGTCGACGGCCTGCAGGTGATCCAGCAACTGGCCGATGGCACGCGCCACGGGGTCGGGCATGTCGCCGCTGACGCCATAGGCATCGAAGCCCAGCTTCTCGGCGATCGCCTTGCGCCGCGCCTCGGTCTCGTCGGTGGATTTGACGATGACCCGGCCCGGAATACCTACCGCCGTCGCGCCAGCCGGCACCGGCTTGGTCACCACCGCGTTGGAGCCGATCTTGGCGCCGGCGCCTACCGTGAACGGGCCGAGCACCTTGGCGCCAGCGCCCACCACGACGCCGTCTTCCAGAGTGGGATGACGCTTGCCGGCGTTCCAGCTCGTGCCGCCCAGGGTGACGCCCTGATACAGCGTCACGTCATTGCCGATCTCGGCGGTTTCACCGATCACGATGCCCATGCCGTGGTCGATGAAGAAGCGACGACCGATGCGCGCACCGGGATGAATCTCGATGCCCGTTGCCCAGCGCCCGATGTTGGACACGACGCGCGCCGGCCACTTCCAGCCTTTGCGCCACAGGATGTGAGCGAAGCGATGCATCCAGATCGCGTGCATGCCGGGGTAGCAGGTCAGCACATCGAACGCGTTGCGCGCGGCCGGATCACGATGGAATACACTCTGGATATCTTCTCGCAGACGCTCGAACATCACTGATCCTTCCGCTTGTGGGGTTCGCCCCGTGCCGTTTTTTGAGTCTCGGTGAGGATGCCGCGCAGGATGCTCAGCTCTGAGCGTTCCACTTCGCTACGGCCGTACAACCGGCGCAGACGCGCCATCAGGTGGCGAGGCTTTTCCGGGTCGAGGAAGCCTATGGCGACCAGCGTCGATTCCAGATGCCCGTAGAAACCTTCCATTTCATCCATCGTCGCCAGCTCGGCCTGATGCTGAGTGGCCGCCTCCGGCTTTTCGGTACTCCCAGGCGCCTGTTCCGCCGCCAGCCACGCCATACGCACTTCGTAGCTGAGCACCTGCACCGCCGCCGCCAGATTCAGCGAGCTGAACTGCGGATCCGACGGGATATGCACATGGTAATGACAGCGCTGCAACTCTTCATTGGTGAGGCCGGCATGCTCGCGCCCGAACACCAGCGCGACTTCGCCGCCCTGCCCCGCCTGCTCCACGACCTTAACGCCCGACTCACGCGGGTCGAGCATCGGCCAGGGCAGGCTGCGGTCGCGGGCGCTGGTGCCCAGCACCAGCTTGCAGCCGACCAGCGCTTCCTCAAGGGTTGCGACGACTTGCGCGCTTTCGAGGATATCGGTCGCCCCGGAGGCACGGGCATCGGCCTCGGGGGATGGAAAGACCCGGGGATCGACCAGCACAAGGCGCGAGAGCCCCATGTTTTTCATGGCACGGGCAGCCCCGCCGATATTTCCGGGATGGGTAGTGCCGACCAGGACAACACGAATGTTCTGCAGCAATGCGAAGGCTCACTGACACGATTGAAGGGGGCCAAATATTACAGAACCGCTCTGATTAAGGCTATGAACCTGTGCGGCGATCTGTCACCCGAAACCGGACGACCGTGACAACGCAAGGCTGGAAATAATTCCCTACAGGCCCTAGAATGCCCGGCTCTCTTTAACAACCTTAGGTGATTTGTCCATGCAGCCCATGCTGAATATCGCGCTGCGCGCCGCCCGCAGCGCCAGTGAATTGATTTTCCGCTCCATCGAGCGCCTGGACACCATCAAGGTTGACGAAAAAGAAGCCAAAGACTACGTCACGGAAATCGACCGTGCCGCCGAGCAGAGCATCATCGCAGCCCTGCGCAAGGCTTATCCTACCCACGGCATCCTCGGCGAGGAAAGCGGCCTGCACGCTGGCAGCGGCGAGGGCGAAGATTACCTGTGGATCATCGACCCACTGGATGGCACCACCAACTTCGTACGCGGCATTCCACACTTCGCGGTCAGCATCGCCTGCAAATACCGTGGTCGCCTTGAGCACGCCGTCATTCTGGACCCGGTCCGCCAGGAAGAATTCACCGCCAGCCGTGGCCGCGGCGCCGCACTGAATGGTCGCCGCCTGCGCGTCAGCCAGCGCAAGAGCCTCGAAGGCGCCCTGCTGGGCACCGGCTTCCCGTTCCGCGATGAGCAAATGGACGGCCTGGAAAACTACCTCGGCATGTTCCGCGCCCTGGTCGGCCAGACCGCCGGCATCCGCCGCGCCGGTGCCGCGAGCCTGGACCTGGCCTATGTCGCCGCCGGCCGTTTCGACGCTTTCTGGGAGTCGGGCCTGTCCGAGTGGGACATGGCAGCGGGCGCTCTGCTGATTCAGGAAGCCGGCGGTCTGGTCAGCGACTTCACAGGCGGTCACGACTTCCTGGAGAAAGGCCATATCGTTGCGGGCAACACCAAGTGCTTCAAGGCAGTCCTGACTGCCATTGCTCCACACCTGCCGCATTCGTTGAAGCGCTAAGTCGTTTCGGGATTCGCAGAGGAAAGGCACCTTCGGGTGCCTTTTTTGCGTTCTGGAGGTTAACCACTCGACGCTTGAAGCGCGATCATTGTGGGAGGGAGCTTGCTCGCGACGCAGATGGCGCGGGGCTTCAGAGGTATCGCGTCGAGACGGTCGCGACCAAGGTCCCTCCCACAAGGTGTAGACCTGAGGCCCTATCGCCAGCAAGCTGGCTCCTACATCACGAACCCGAACCGTAATCAGAAGCTCCATTCCGCAGCCCGGACCAGTTGGCAGAACGGCCCGTCAAGCGTTGCATTGTGATGAGAAACAATGTCCTCCGCCTTCATCAAAGGCGTGTCTGAACAGGTATGACCATCTGCAACCAGGACCGCATCGAAACCAAGATCACGAGCAGCACGGCAGGTGCTGTCGACGCAGTATTGAGTTTTCATTCCCGTAATGACCACACCGGTAACCCCACTGGACCGGAGCTTGTCCGTCAGGCCGGTCATTTCGAAGGCGTTGGGCCGGTGTTTCTCGAATATTACCTCTGCACCCAGAAGACAAAGTTCCCGCGCAACCAGTGTCAACGGGCTGTCTGCTGCGATTGGAGATCCAGCGGGCCCGACGTGACGCGCGAGAAAAATGGGAACGCCAGCGCTGCGTGCCTTCGCCATCAAGGCATTCACTGTTTCCAGCAACTCTGTGCAACGCCATGGTTTTTCCGGGCCATGAACAAGCCCGACTTGAACATCGAGTATCAACAGGGCGTACATGGGAGCATCTCCTTGCGTTTGAGCCAGCGCACAAGGACATAAAAAAGGCCCTGTCCATCGCTGGCGGGCCTTTGAAGTTCGTCTGCTATTGGCTCACGACACCTCGCACGCTCCGCTCTGAGCGGTCGTGATTGTGGTTGTCGAGGCAAGGCAGTAGTTAGTCATGAATCGACAGTAGCAACATCACGACGCGCTGACAAGCAAGCCAAGCGCTTCTGACAGGTAGAGCTGTGGATTGGCCATAAGACTTCCCGACTGAAGACTCCAAGATAGCCCATGCAGTGAACCTTCACTCTGTATGAGAGGCTCACACTTTGTAGTGGGAGGGAGCTTGCTCGCGACGCAGGCAGCGCGGTGCTTCAGGAGTAGCGTGTAAAGAATGTCGCGACCCAGGTCCCTCCCACAGATATCCTCAACCCTGACCTGTAGGAGCCAGCGGGCGGCGATCCGTCTTGCTGGCGATCCGTCTTGCTGGCGACAAAGGGTTACGCGGTTGCCAGTTCTATCGCCAGCAAGCTGGCTCCTACAGGTGGTTTGCTGCGCGGGCCGGAAACGAAAAAAGCACCCGAAGGTGCTTTTTTCAGATATCCAAGGGCTTATTGAGCCGGGGCCTGGCCCAGAATCAATTGGCCTTTCTCGTCGACCGGAATCTGCGCGCCCGGATCACGATCCATGCGCACCTGACTGACCTTGTCGTTGAGCTTGTATTTCACGTCGTAGCCCACGACCTTGTCGCTGATGTCGTTGACCGTGCTGCAACGGCGCTGGGTCGTGGTGTAGGTGTCACGCTCCTGCATGCCTTCCTGCACCTTGTTGCCTGCATAACCGCCGCCGACCGCACCCGCGACCGTGGCGATCTTCTTGCCGTTGCCACCACCGACCTGGTTGCCCAGCAGGCCGCCTGCGATGGCGCCCACCACACTGCCCACGATCTGATGCTGATCCTTGACCGGTGCCTGACGGGTCACCGTTACGTCCTTGCACACCTCACGAGGTGTCTTGATCTGTTGCTTGACCGGCTCGACCGCCAACACATCTGCATACTCGGGGCCGCCCTTGACCAGGCTATAGGTGGCAACAGCGCCGCCGGCTGTCACGACAGCAGCACCTAAAACAGCACCAACAAGCATCGACTTGTTCACTTTGAACCTCCTGACCATCGAAAGCGCGGTCGCCCGCGCCACACCTTGGGTTTGAGCAAAAAAAAGGGCGCGAGTTCCACTCGCGCCCTTTTCTTATGCCTTAACGGTCTTAAGGAAGATCGTCAGCCTTGTCGGCTACCACCGGCGGAATCAGGTCCTCGGTGGTCAGGTTCAGCCAGATCAGCACCACGTTGGCGATGTAGATGGACGAGTAAGTACCCGCCAGTACGCCGATGAACAACGCGATGGAGAATCCTTCCAGACTGTCGCCGCCAAATGCCCACAGCGCGATGATCGCCAGCAGCGTCGAGACCGAGGTCGCGATGGTGCGCAGCAGTGTCTGGGTGGTCGAGATGTTGATGTTTTCGATCAGCGAAGCCTTGCGCAGCAGGCGGAAGTTTTCACGAATCCGGTCGAAGACCACGATGGTGTCGTTGAGCGAGTAACCGATGATCGCCAGCACCGCCGCCAGCACCGTCAGGTCGAAGGTGATCTGGAAGAACGACAGGATACCCATGGTCACGACCACGTCGTGAATCAGCGACAGGATCGCGCCGACCGCAAACTTCCACTGAAAGCGGAACGCCAGATAGATCAGGACGCCACCGAGCGCCAGCAGCATGCCGATCCCGCCCTGATCGCGCAGCTCTTCGCCAACCTGAGGACCGACGAATTCGACGCGCTTGACCACGGCCGGATTGTCCGCGCCGGAGGTGCGCAGCGCTTCGGCGACCTTGGTGCCCAGTTGCGGATCGTCGCCCGGCATCCGGACCAGCAGATCGGTGGTCGCACCGAAGCTCTGTACGACGGCTTCGGTGTAACCGGCCGCAACCAGCTCTTCGCGCACCTTGCCCAGGTCCGCCGGACGCTCGTAGGTCAGCTCGATCAGCGTACCGCCGGTGAAGTCCAGACCGAAGTTGAGCCCTTTAGAGAACCAGCTGAACAGCGCCAGAACGGTAAGGAGCACGGTAACGGTGAACGCAACATTGCGAACGCCCATGAAGTTGATGGTACGTAACATGGCAGCCCCTTAAATCCACAACTTCTTGAAGTCACGACCGCCGTAGATCAGGTTGACCATTGCGCGGGTCACCATGATGGCCGTAAACATCGAGGTAAAGATCCCGAGCGACATGGTCACCGCGAACCCTTTGACCGGGCCTGTGCCCATCGCAAAGAGAATGCCGCCGACCAGCAGCGTCGTCAGGTTGGCGTCGAGGATCGCGGTGTACGCACGGTCGAAGCCTTCGTTGATGGCACGCTGGACGCTCATGCCCTTGGCGATCTCTTCACGGATACGCGAGAAGATCAGCACGTTGGCGTCCACCGCCATGCCCATGGTCAACACGATACCGGCGATACCCGGCAGGGTCAGTGTCGCACCCAGCAAGGACATCAGCGCCAGCAGCATGACCATGTTCAGGGCCAGTGCCACAGTGGCGATCAGGCCGAAGAAACGGTAGATGGCCATGATGAACAGCGACACAAGCAGCATGCCCCACAGGGATGCGTCGATACCCTTGGTGATGTTGTCGGCACCCAGGCTCGGGCCGATGGTACGTTCTTCGGCGAAGTACATCGGCGCGGCCAGACCACCGGCACGCAGCAGCAGCGCGAGTTCGGAAGCTTCACCCTGGCCGTTCAGGCCGGTGATGCGGAACTGGCTGCCCAGCGGCGACTGAATGGTCGCCAGGCTGATGATCTTCTTGTCTTCCTTGAAGGTCTGCACCGGCACGTCTTTCTCGACGCCGTCGACGACCTGCTTGGCATAAGTGGTGGTCGGCCGCTGCTCGATGAAGATCACCGCCATGCTGCGACCCACGTTGCTGCGGGTAGCACGACTCATCAGTTCGCCGCCGTGACCATCGAGGTTGATGTTCACCTGCGGACGGCCCTGCTCGTCGAAGCTTGCCTTGGCGTCGGTCACCTGGTCACCGGTGATGATCAGCCCGCGCTCCACGGCCGCGGCCGGACGGCCACCTTCGCGGAACTCGAACATTTCGGTGGTGGCCTTGGTATCGTCCGGACCCGCACCGAGGCGGAATTCCAGGTTGGCGGTCTTGCCGAGAATACGCTTGGCTTCGGCAGTGTCCTGCACGCCCGGCAGCTCGACCACGATGCGGTTGGCGCCCTGGCGCTGAACCAGCGGCTCGGCGACGCCCAGCTCGTTGACCCGGTTGCGAACGGTGGTCAGGTTCTGCTTGATGGAGTATTCACGAATCTCGGCCAGTTTGGCCGGCGTCAGCGCCATGCGCAGCACGGGAATCCCGTTCAGCTCGGCAGGCGTGGTTTCGAAATCGGTAAAGGATTTGCGCAGCAGGGCACGAGCCTGCTCGCGCTCGGCGTCATCGCTGAAGCCCAGCTGAAGAGTGTTGCCCAGTTGCGGCAGGCTGCGATAACGCACCTTCTCTTTGCGCAGCAGGGTCTTGGCTTCGCCTTCGTAGACTTTCAGACGGGCATCGATGGCCTTGTCCATGTCCACTTCCAGCAGGAAGTGCACACCGCCGGACAGGTCCAGGCCCAGCTTCATCGGGCTTGCGCCCACGTTACGCAGCCATTGCGGAGTGGTTCGGGCCAGGTTCAGCGCGACGACATAGTCATCGCCCAGCGCCTTGCGCACGACATCCTTGGCCGGGAGTTGGTCTTCCTGCTTGCTCAGACGCAACAAACCGCCCTTGCCATTCTCGTCCAGAGAAGATGCCTTGACCGAGATACCGGCATCGGTCAGCGCCTTGGCCGCACGATCCACATCCGCCTGGGTGATCTGCAACGCCGTGCTGGCGCCACTGATCTGAATGGCCGAATCATCAGGGTAGAGATTGGGTGCGGAATAAATAAAACCGATCGCCAGCACTGCCAGGATCAGTACGTATTTCCACAGAGGGTATTTGTTCAGCATCACGCCGCCCGCTTAGAACGCGGGGCGCCTTGCGCGCCCCGTCAATGGGTAGAAGTTGTTACTCAGATCGCTTTCAAAGTGCCCTTTGGCAGAGTGGCTGCAACCGAACCCTTCTGGATCTTCAGTTCAACGGTGTCGGACACTTCGATGACTACGAAGTCGTCGGTCACTTTGTTGATCTTGCCGGCGATACCACCGGTGGTCACCACTTCGTCACCCTTCTGCAGATTGCTCAGCAGGTTCTTCTGCTCTTTGGCGCGCTTGGCCTGTGGACGCCAGATCATCAGATAGAAGATGACCAGAAAACCCACCAGGAAGATCCACTCGAAACCGGTGCCCGCAGGACCGGCAGCCGGTGCAGCAGCATCCGCGAAAGCGGGAGAGATGAAAAAGCTCATTTAGCGCTCCAGTTGCATCATTAATTAGTATTGAAAAGCAGGAAAGACTCGTTCACTTTTCAGTCAAGCGGCGGTGTTGGAAGACCGCGCCTGGCATAGAAGGCATCGACGAAGGCGGCCAATGTACCCTGTTGAATAGCCTCGCGCAAACCAGCCATAAGGCGCTGGTAGTGCCGCAAATTGTGGATCGTATTGAGCATGCTCCCCAGCATTTCTCCACACTTGTCCAGGTGATGCAGATAAGCGCGGGAAAAGTTCTGACAGGTGTAGCAATCGCATGTCGGATCCAGCGGCGATTCATCGTGGCGATGGAACGCATTGCGGATTTTCAGCACACCGGTATCGATGAACAAATGGCCGTTGCGCGCGTTACGAGTCGGCATCACGCAGTCGAACATGTCGACGCCGCGGCGCACACCTTCGACCAGATCTTCGGGCTTGCCTACACCCATCAAGTAACGAGGTTTGTCTGCCGGCATCTGGCCCGGCAGGTAATCCAGCACCTTGATCATCTCGTGCTTGGGCTCGCCCACCGACAGGCCGCCGATAGCCAGGCCGTCGAACCCGATCTGATCCAGACCTTCCAGCGAGCGCATGCGCAGGTTTTCATGCATGCCGCCCTGCACGATGCCGAACAGCGCGGCGGTGTTCTCGCCGTGGGCGATCTTGGAACGCTTGGCCCAGCGCAGCGACAGCTCCATGGAGATACGCGCAGTGTTTTCGTCCGCCGGGTACGGCGTGCATTCGTCGAAGATCATCACGATGTCCGACCCCAGGTCGCGCTGGACCTGCATGGACTCTTCAGGCCCCATGAACACCTTGGCGCCATCGACCGGCGAGGCGAAGGTCACGCCCTCCTCCTTGATCTTGCGCATCGCACCCAGGCTGAACACCTGGAAACCGCCGGAGTCGGTCAGAATCGGCCCTTTCCATTGCATGAAATCGTGCAGGTCGCCGTGGCCCTTGATGACCTCGGTGCCCGGACGCAGCCACAGGTGGAACGTGTTGCCGAGAATGATCTGCGCGCCGGTCGCTTCGATGTCGCGCGGCAGCATGCCCTTGACCGTGCCATAGGTGCCCACCGGCATGAACGCCGGGGTTTCCACCACGCCACGCGGGAACGTCAGGCGCCCGCGACGGGCCTTGCCGTCGGTAGCCAACAGCTCGAAAGACATACGACAGGTGCGACTCATGCTTGATCCTCTGGGGCCGAAGCGTGCGGAGCCGTCGGCGCGGGATTGCGGGTGATGAACATGGCATCACCGTAACTGAAAAAGCGGTAACCGTTTTCGACGGCCGCGGCATAGGCCGCCATCGTCTCGGGATAACCGGCGAACGCCGAAACCAGCATCAAGAGCGTGGATTCGGGCAAATGGAAGTTGGTCACCAGCGCATCGACCACATGAAACGGCCGACCGGGATAAATGAAGATATCGGTGTCGCCGCTGAACGGCTTCAACACGCCATCACGCGCCGCGCTTTCCAGCGAACGCACGCTGGTCGTCCCCACCGCCACCACACGCCCGCCACGCGCGCGGCAGGCGGCCACGGCGTCGACCACGTCCTGACTGACTTCCAGCCATTCGTTGTGCATGTGATGGTCTTCGATGCGCTCGACCCGCACCGGCTGGAAAGTGCCCGCGCCGACATGCAGCGTCACGAAAGCCGTCTCGACGCCCTTGGCGGCAATCGCCTCCAGCAGCGGCTGATCGAAATGCAGACCCGCGGTCGGCGCGGCAACCGCGCCGGCGCGCTGGGCGTACACGGTCTGATAGCGCTCGCGGTCCGCGCCTTCGTCAGGACGATCTATATAAGGAGGCAATGGCATATGCCCGACGCGATCGAGCAGCGGCAACACCTCCTCGGCGAAGCGCAGCTCGAACAGCGTGTCGTGCCGCGCCACCATCTCGGCCTCCCCGCCGCCGTCGATCAGCACCGTCGAACCCGGCTTGGGCGACTTGCTCGACCGCACATGGGCCAGCACGCGATGGCTGTCCAGCACCCGCTCCACCAGAATCTCCAGCTTGCCGCCGGACGCCTTCTGGCCGAACAGACGCGCCGGAATGACCCGAGTGTTGTTGAACACCATCAGGTCGCCAGGGCGCAAATGCTCCAGCAGATCAGTGAATTGACGATGAGCCAGCTCACCCGTGACCCCGTCCAGGGTCAACAGCCGGCTACTGCGACGCTCGGCCAGCGGATGGCGAGCGATCAGGGAATCGGGGAGATCGAAGGTAAAGTCAGCGACGCGCATGATGGGGTTCGTTCAGCAGGGCCGGGAAGTTTATCCGGTTTGGGCGGATTAGTAAAAAAGCCCTCGCAAATCCCTGTTGACCAAGCCAAACCGCATCCCTATACTTCGCCGCCATTGAGCCCTGATGGCGGAATTGGTAGACGCGGCGGATTCAAAATCCGTTTTCGAAAGGAGTGGGAGTTCGAGTCTCCCTCGGGGCACCAGGATTGAGAGAAACCTCGCATTGAGCGGGGTTTTTTTTCGTCTGGGGAAAGTAAGCTCCGGCTTTGCCGTATCTTCGGGCAACCGCACCCGGTTGTTGGCGTTCCTGATCTGAAATGTGGAGACCGTGGGACGTGCAGGCGGTAATAGCCTGTTGAGCCCTATACTCTTTCGTGGACGACTGGCAGTCACCGACCACCAGCCGCTGTCCTGAGCAGTGAGACCCACGCGCGCATTGAAGGCAGGATGCACAGTCTCAAGCGCGAAACCTCCTTCGAAACACGACTCGCGCACCCATGCCCTTATCAGGTTTCATAAACAATCGCGTAGGTATTTCCTGAACGCCTGACATGGGCAAAACCGAGCTTCCCCAAATGCATGCCTGCGATCAACAAGTTGTCTGCACTGACGACATCCAGCAGCCTTGTTCGCGTAGCCGCGGACATCAACGGGTCTTGATCGAAGGCAATCGTGACCTCAGGGCGCGCAATTTGAATTTGCGGAAAATGAACGATATCGCCCCATACCAACAGCCCTCCCGCCGTAGACTCCAGCTGATAGCCGCAGTGTCCGACCGTATGCCCCGGCAACGGCACCGCATTGATACCGGGCAGTACGCCATTAGCCGTAAACGGACGCAGACTTTGCCGGTACCGACCAAATACACTTCGAGCCAATTGAAAGTTTCCCCGTGCGCGTTCACTGGCTTGGGCGAGGTGACGATCGTCTTGCCAGAAGGACAGCTCTCGCTGATGCACTACTAACTCAGCGTTGGCGAAAGCCATTTCTCCATCAGGGCTCAACAAACCACCTATGTGGTCCGGATGTGCGTGGGTTAACAGAATGGTGTCTATGTCGCCAGGTTGCACGCCGGCCAATGCAAGATTGGCCAGCAACTCGCCGCCCCATCGTTTGAAGCCACCGGCGCCGGCATCAATCAGAATCGTGCGGCCTTGGCCACGTACCAGATAACAGTTGATATGGATAGAAGCCGACTTGCTGATACCGGCGGCTAACTGAAGACGTACGGCGTCTGCCGGGGCGATATTGGCGAGATAGTCCAGGCTCGCATCCAGATAGCCGTCGCTGATGGCTGTGACTGAAAACGCGCCAACCTGCCGACCGGGGAGTACCCGGCAATTGTTGTCGACATAACTCATGAGCGTAACTGCACGGTCAATGCGTCATAGACATTCAGCCCCTGTAGATCGCTGGCGTCAGCCTGATGGCGATCTACTTTGGTCAGCCAACGATGTACGGGGGTCTTGTCCAGGGCGACCGCATGCAAAGCGATAGGGTTAAGGCCCAATTCCCACAGAGCTTGAGGCCCCTGCTCACTGACCAACAGGAGTTGGCCCTCGCCCACCGTAACGGCCTGATCCGCCCCGGCGTAGAGATTTCTTACCCAATCAGTGATGTGCGACTGCCAGCGGGAGAAATTGCCCCCTCCTTTTTGGCGGTACTCGTCACTCTGCAACACAGCAGGGGTGTCGACTGAATGCAGTGCCAGATAGGCCGGACAATCACCACTCAAGGCTTTGAAGCGTTGCGAGGATCTGAGCCCGCTGACCGAAATCAGAGCGGGCAGTTTCTCCAGGTTATAGAACGCATTCCACTCGGCTTCGCTGGCAGGATCTGCGTAATTGCATTCAACGGTGTAGATCATCATTGTCACTTCATGGATTGATGTTTCATCATGCTACTTATAGAGAAACCGTCTATAAAACGAAGTATTGGCAAGCTTCAGTGACTGAACATCAAGCTGAGCAATGTGAACGAATCAGGAACAACCATGCGCCGAAAGCTTCCCAGCAATGCTGCCTTGATGGCGTTCGAGACCGCCGCCCGCCATGACAGTTTCGCCCGTGCCGCAGATGAGCTGGCCTTGACCGAGGGCGCCATCAGTAGGCAGATAGGGCGTCTGGAAACCTTTCTCGGTGTCATGCTGTTCGAGCGCGTCGGCAATCGCGTGCGGCTTTTGCCCAATGGCGAGCGTTACGCAGCCCAAGTGCGCGAACTGCTCCAGCGCCTCGACAGAGAAAGCCAGTATCTGATGGGCCAGCCCAGCGACGGCGCAAACCTTGACATTGCCGTCAGCCCAACCTTTGCCTTGTGCTGGCTGATCCCTCGATTGTCCGACTTCGCGCGGCAGCATCCGAATATCTGTGTGAATCTCTCGGAACGCACAGAGCCGTTTGTTCTTGCCGGCAGTGGCTTTGACGCTGCGATTCATTTTGAGCACCCGGCCTGGGCAGGCATGCACACGCACCGCCTGTTGAATGAAGTGTTAATTCCGGTTTGCCACCCTGCACTGGTGGACCCGGGCGGCCAGGCCACTACACTGGATTTACTCCCGCGACTACACCGGCGACAAAATCCGGACGCGTGGGAGCGCTATGCCGAGCAAACCGGAATCGTGCTGAGCAAAGCAGCGATGGGCGCTCGCTACGACTTGCATGCGATGCTGATCCAGGCCGCACTGGCAGGCTTGGGCGTTGCACTCGTACCACGCTTGTACGTGGAAACAGAATTGGATCAAGGTCGGCTGGTTGCGCCATGGCCACAGGAAAAGAACGTCTCCAAGACCTTTTGCCTTGTGCTACCCGAGCCTCTTGAGCTAAGCCGCGCACCACTCCAGACGTTTGCGCATTGGCTATGTGATCAAGCGCGTGGGAAATAGAGGCAGGCGCTGTTGCCAGCACCGCACGAGCCCGCCGACGTCATTCCGAATGATCCGTGATTAAACTATCTTCATTGACCGCGCACATCGTTGTGTGTGTGTGTGTGTGATGCAATGGCCGAATGAGTTCTGGTTTCGTTTACCGGACGTGCCGACGGTGGTGACCGAGATTCCTGCGCCGCCGGGGCGGCGGTTATGGCAAAAGGTCGTGGCGCGTATTGATTCGAGCGGCTTGTTCACTGAAGGGAATCTGGCTTGGTCGCTTGGAACAGCCAGCCATGTGACTAGCCATTCTTTTGCCATCATACAAAACCCGTTAGAATCCGCTCCAGCTTTTATCTGAAAGCCCCCCCGTAATTATTCAAGGAAGTAATCATGCAGTTTGGAAAAATCCTGGGGCTGGCTCTGCTCCTGAGCCTGGGCGGATGCGCCAGTTTTACCAAGGACGAGGTCGCTCCGGTCGCCCTGCCATCGATGGCGAATTACACCCAGAAGCCGAACGTTTATGTCGATTTCGACTTTTTTATGGGCGATCCGTCCAGCAGCGGCGCGACCGAAGTGCCGCAGGCTCGGGATCAGTTGCAGCCTGAACTGAAGCGTGCGTTCACTGAGTCCGGCTTGTTTGGGCGTGTGACGTTCGACGAGTTCGAGAAGCAGCCGGGCGATTACAGTCTTCGCCTCAAGGTTTACAACCATCCGCCTGGGGGTGGGCAGATGGCTATGGCGTTCATCAGTGGTCTGACGTTCACCATCATTCCTACGATGGCGACCGACCAGTACACCATGAGCCTGGAGACAGTGGACGGCCAAGGCCAGTCCCTGAGCAAAGATATCAACCACGACGCGATCAATACCTGGATCGGAATCTGGTTCCTGCCGCTGGCGGATAATACCCCGAAGGCCGCGATCACCGATACTTTCAACCGGCAGGTTAACGCTCTGCTCAAGGAATGGGTCGACGCGAATCGCATGAAGTACTCGGCACTGGACGTGCGAATTCCTCGCGCTTGAGTCCAACTGAAAAGAGCCGCTATTGCGGCTCTTTTTTTATGCTTACTTCAACGCCTGAATGAACTTCGGGTCGCTGTAAAGCGACTTGAGCAGGGCTTGAAGCATCGGGTTGTAGTTGTTCGCGGCAGCAGGGATCGCAATGGCTCCGAAGAAGCTGCTGTCCCAATCATGGCTGACATCCTTGGTCGCCTCGTACAGCACTTGGGTGCCTTGACGCAGAGTAAAATGCGCCGCCAATTCGCCGTGGCCATTCGCTACGCCACTGTTGAGGAAGTTTTTAGTGACCTGGATCTGCAACTGGCGATCGGCCTGCGGATTCAACAATCCGGCACGCCGCAATTCGTCATTGATTGCCTGTTGAATGTGCAATGGAACACTGCCCGCAGGCGAGGAAATCGGGTTCATGCGAACCACCAGGGAGCCTTGGCCCGAGTCGGCTGTCACCTGTGCATCGTGTACGGGTTGGAGCGGCGCGTTCTGCCTGAGCTGCTGAACGTTCTGGTAGTTGGGCTCATAGCGCGGAATGGTTGCGCCACAGCCTTGGAGCAACAGGGCGAAGAATGGAATGGCTAGGTAAAGCTTGTTCACGGCTGATCCTTTGCGTGATTAAGAGGGGGCGGGATTATCGACTGATTGCGTTATGCCATCAAGCAAACACTTGCCTAGACTTCTCTAGGGATGCGCTTCGGCATATGCAGTGGCTGGTGATCGGAGCCATATGCGGTCTGATACAGTCGACGTAACTCGTCGGATCTGGTTGGTAGCTGCCATGTCCAGCTTGGCATCTCTGCATACCCGTCACTTCGATATGCGCATAAAAGACAAGGAGAACCGCTTGAGCTTACGGATCGAAATAAAGGACAACCCGGACGAGGCTGACTATCAGGCAATCGTCGCGCCACTGCGGGCTTACAATCAGGCGCAGGCTGGCGTGGAGGTGGCGGCGAAAGTCGCGCTGTTGATTAACGATGAATCGGGCACTACGCAAGGAGGGCTGCATGGCAGGATTTTCGGACACTGGCTGTTCGTCGAGCTGTTGGTCGTGCCGGAAGCCGCCCGAGGCCAAGGGATGGGTTCGAAGTTGATGAACTTGGCGGAGGCGGTGGCGCGTGACAAAGGCTGCGTCGGGGTCTGGCTGGACACCTTCTCGTTTCAGGCGCCGGACTTCTACCAGAAGCTGGGGTACAGCGTCTTCGGCGAGCTGAAAGATTACCCGCCTGGGCATAGCCGCTTCTTTTTGCAAAAGCGCTTCGCCTGACCAATGACAGACGCCATCTCAAGAAGGCCCCTTCCATGACCCTCGTAGACACTTACCTCACCGGCCTGAAGAAAGCCCTGCCCGAGGACGATCTGGACCAATTGGCGCTGGCGCACGGCGCTTCACCGGCGGATCTGCAAAAGCTCGTCGAGCGTTATCCGCTCTGCCCGGCCAGTCTGCTGGAGTTGCTTGGCAAAATCGACGGCACGCATTTCCGGGATTACCCCACCGGCTCCGTTGCGGTGCTGATGCTGGGTTCGGATGTGTACGAATATCCGTATTACTTGAGTTCCGTGCAGCAGATTCTTGAGGAAGGCGACGCCTATACCCAGAGCATTGCGCAGATGTACGACGGTTACTTGGACGACGATCCTGAGCTGATCGGGCCGGGCATTGATGCTTCACTGCCGATGAACAAGCGGCTGTGTTTCTCGCAGTGCATGAACAATGGCGGGACTTCGGTGCTGTATCTCGATTTCGACCCGGCAGCTGGCGGAACGCCGGGTCAGGTCGTTCGCTATCTGCACGACCCTGACAGCTACAAGGTCATTGCCTTGAGCTTCGACGATTACCTGCGTCAGCTGATGCATGACGGGTATTCGTTCTTCTTCGAATACTGAACAGCCACAAGCCGCGGCGCGAAGGATGTTGCCCCCTTGGCGCCCAATATTTCGAGATATTCCAATAATCCGACTCGCGCCCCTTTAGCTGAAGCGTTTCAGGTCGATAGCGCACTATCATTCAGTCATTCATATGAATAGGTAAGCTCGTGAACTTGAGACGTCTCAACATCGCTCCTCGGTCCCTGCTGTGCTTCGGCTTCTTCGCTCTGCTGATTACAGCGCTGGGGCTCTATTCCCTGCTTCAAGCCTCGAACCTCAAGAATGCGCGTGAAGAACTGCAGACTGGCGTCATGCCCACAGTGCAGGCAATCGCACAGATTCAGAGTGACCTGCTCACCATTCGTTTGGGTAACACCAACCTGCGTACGGCGGGCACGCCCCAGGCCCTGGAGATCGCCAATACGCGCATCACTCAAGGTCGCAAGGATCTGGAGACGCATGTCAGAAACCTGAAAGCGCTGATGGCTACCGATGCGGGCAAAGCCGCGTATGTGCAGATGGAAAGCGATATGACGGCCTATCTGGCGGTGCACTCGCGCTACCTCGAGGCCGTCAGGTTGAACCGCGAAGACATGATCAATGCCATGACCAGTGCGACCGGTGAGCAGACATTGGCCGCCAACAAGCTGGGCAAGGATATCGTCGAGATGTCGCGCCTGGCTGATATCCGGGTGGCTCAGTCAGACGCTGCGGCGGACAAGAGCTATGCGCAGTCGCGTGATGTGACCATCGCCGCGATTCTGGTGGCGCTGTGCGCGACCTTCGGCCTTGCCGCACTGTTCACTCGCAGTCTCGCAGCGCCGATTGCCAAGGCGCTGGCCGTTGCCGAGCAGATTGCCGCCAATGACCTGAGCAAGCCCATTGATGTTGACGGGAAAGACGAGCCGGGCCGTCTGCTGGGCGCGCTGGCCGTCATGCAGCAGAACTTGCGTCGTACGCTGGGTGAGTTGGGTGATTCATCGAATCAGCTGGCCTCGACGTCCGAAGAGATGACGGCGGTCACCGAGGATTCGCTGCGTGGCGTGCAGCGTCAGAACGATGAAATCAATCAGGCGGCCACGGCGATCAATCAGATGAGCGCGGCGGTCGAGGAAGTGGCGCGCAACGCGGCGGCGGCTTCGACGGCGGCGCATGAGTCGAGCAAATCCGCCGAGAACGGCCGTCAGCGCGTTGGCGAGACGGTCAGCGTGATTTCCGAGCTGCACGATGCGGTCGGCGCGACTGCCAATGAGATCGACGGTCTGGCGGCCGAGGTGCAGAACATCAGCGGCGTGCTGGATGTGATCCGTGGCGTGGCCGATCAGACCAATCTGCTGGCGCTCAACGCGGCCATCGAAGCGGCGCGGGCTGGCGAAGCCGGGCGTGGGTTTGCGGTCGTGGCGGATGAGGTTCGGGCGCTGGCGCATCGTACCCAGCAGTCCACTGCCGAGATCGAGAAGATGATTGCCTCGATTCAGGGCGGCGCAAGCAAGGCGGTGGATGCCATGAGCCACAGCAGCGAGCGTGCGCGTGCCAGTCTGGAGGTGGCTGAGGCCGCAGGCGAAGCACTGGCGGAGATCACGGCGGCGATTGTGCAGATCAACGAGCGCAACACGACCATCGCGTCGGCGACCGAAGAGCAGGCGCAGGTCGCTCGCGAGGTGGATCGCAACCTGACCAGCATTCGGGATCTGTCGTTGCAGACATCAGCCGGAGCCAATCAGACGGCGGCGGCCAGTGGGGAGTTGTCGCAGTTGGCGGTGGGGTTGAATCAGGTGGTGCTGCGGTTCAAGGTTTGAAGAGTCCGGGGCGCGATTGGTGATCGCCAGCAAGCTGGCTCCTACGGGCAGTTGACCCGTGGGAGCCAGCTTGCTGGCGATGGGTGTCAGATCACGCCGCAGGCCGCGCGGTCGCCGCCACCGCCCAGGGGTTTGGGATGGTCGGAATGGTTGTCACCGCCGACGTGGACCATCAGCGCCCGGCCTTTGATTTCGGAGAGTTTCTTGATGCGTGGCGCCAGCACCGGGTAGTTGGCGGTGCCGTCGGCGTTCACGTAGATCGCCGGCAGGTCGCCCAGGTGGCCTTCGCCGTATGGACCAAGGTGCTTGCCGGTCTTGGTCGGGTCGAAGTGGCCGCCGGCCGCCAGGGCCGCGCCTTTGACGCCGTCCTTGGTGCCCGCTTCGCAGCTGCCGTTTTCGTGGACATGGAAGCCATGCACGCCAGCCGGCAGGCTGGTCAGTTTCGGGGTGAACACCAGGCCGTACTGAGTTTCTTCGATCGAAACGGTGCCGATGGGTTTAGGCGCGCCGTCGGCGCTGACGAGGTTTACGGGAACGTCCATCGATGCTGCGTGGACACTGAAAGAAAATACGCCAAGCAGGCCTAGCCAGAGATGAGGTTTCATACGATTCGACACGTCCTTCGTCAGATAAATGGTGTCGGGTACAGCTCGGGCAAGGACGCATGAAGCCTGCATTCTCTCGCTCCGCAGCCGCTCGACGTTCTATAGCAGCACGATCTGTGACCACAGTACGACGGGTTTGATGCATACGGCTGTCAATTCGTCCGTCCAGCCCCGGTTCACAGCAGCAGATCACGGCCTGCTCGGCTAATCTTTACCCAGTCATTTGAGCGGTTGATTCTTCAATCACCTTGATTGATGGGGCTAGAACAAGAATGAAAGACCCCTACGCGTTCGGTTTTTACTGCGCCTGTTTCGCGCTGACGGTGGTGGTCGGCGCGGTGTTCTATAGCGCGGCGGTCAGCAACTCGCCGGGCAGCGCGGCCAGCGCCTACTACATCATCGAAGCCGCCGCCTCGCTGACCGAAGCGCTCGCCATCGTGGGCATCGCCGGGGTGGTGTTCAAGGCTTACGGATCCTGGAAGCACGATACCCGCCAGCACAAGGCGCTGAGCATCATCTGGGATGCCAATGTGGCATTTCGGGAGATCGAGATCGGCTTCAACGAATGGTTCTTCGGCCCGACCGCCAGTCAACGCAGCGAAACCGATCACGGGAAGATCGATACCCTGCTCGGCGCCAGCACGCTGGGGGCTGCGCTCAAGGCCTTCAAGAAGCAATGCATTCTGCTGGACAAGGTAGTGGTCAAGGATCACTGGCGCTGGCTTAACCATGCCACGCAACTGGACATGCTGGCCCGCGCCCTGAGCGCAGAGGCGTTCGGCGTGGTGGGCAAAGGCAAGGTCACGCATACCATCGTGGACATTCTGTACACCCATGAGGGTGAAACCTGGCAGCGGACCCAGGCGGATTGGGAGGCGGAGATGAAGGCTATCGAGCAGCAATTGGGGGTGTTGGAAGAGGCGTATACCTGAGGTTTGCTGCCGCTGCGCGGCGGATCGCGGATGAATCCGCTCCTACGGGTCGTAACCGGTCTGTAGGAGCGGCTTTAGTCGCGAAGCGTCCGGTCAGCGAGCAAGCCGGTCAGAACTCCAGACAGATCTTGCCGAAGTGCCGGCCGCTCTCCTGGTGTTTGAACGCTTCGACGATGTCGGTCAGCGGGAAGCTGCGGTCGATGACCGGGCGCATGCCGTTGGCGTCGATGGCACGGACCATGTCCTGTTGCTGGCTGCGGCTGCCGACCAGCACGCCTTGCAGACGCAGTTGCTTGACCAGCGCCGGGACGATTTCCAGCTGGGTGCTGACCCCGCTCAGAATGCCGATCATCGAGATATGCCCGCCCACACAGGCCGCGTGCATCGACTGCTGCAAAGTCGTCGCGCCGCCGACTTCGATGATGTGGTCAACGCCTCGGCCGTCGGTCAGTTTACGGGCCGTCTCGCCCCAATTCTCGTCTTCCCGATAGTTGATCAGATGATCCGCGCCAAGCGCCTTCAGACGCTCCAGTTTTTCGTCGGAAGACGAGGTCGCTATGACCGTAGCCCCGGCCATCTTGGCGAATTGCAGGGCGAAGATCGACACACCGCCAGTGCCTTGCACCAGCACGGTATCGCCCGGCTTGAGGCCGTCGTCGGCCATGAGCGCACGCCAGGCCGTCAGGCCGGCGGTCGTGAGGGTGGCCGCTTCGGCGTGGCTGAAACCCTTCGGCGCCAGGGTGAAGGACGTGGCGCGGGCGGTCACTTGTTCCCGAGCGTAGCCGTCGATGCCGTCCCCCGGCACTGTGACGAAACCTTCGACCAGCGGCTCGCCACTGATCCAGTCCGGGAAGAAAGTGCTCACCACCGAATCGCCGACCTTGAATTCGCTGACGCCCTCGCCCACCGCGGTCACCACCCCCGCGCCGTCGGCCATCGGGATGCGGTTCTCGCTCGGGCCCCACATACCGCTGACGACTGCAAAGTCGTGATAGTTGAGGGAGTTAGCGTGCAGGCGCACGGTGATTTCCCCGGCGCTCGGTGCCGCGACGTCACTCTGCCCCACGATCACGCGGTCATACCCGCCGCCTGCCTGTACATAAATGGTCGTATTGCTCATATCTGCCGCTCCTTCGCTTTAAGATGGGCCTGTTCAGGCTATGACCTCGTCGGCCTGATTTCGATTGAGCCGATTGCTCATGTCTTGCTCACAAGGAAACCATAACAATGCTGCGAGCTCCCGCCACCATGACGATCTTCAAGGGTTACGCCGTGACCACGCTGTTGCTGTGCACGCCGCTGGCGATGGCGCAGACCGGAACCGACACGGTCTCGCATCTGGACGAAATCCAGCGCAAGGGCCATTTGGCCGTCTGCACCACTGGCGACTACACGCCCTATACCTTCCTGCGCGAAGACGGCGAATACGAGGGGATCGACATCACCATGGCGCGCTCGCTGGCCAAGAGCCTGGGGGTCGAAGTGCAATGGGTGCCTACGACCTGGAAGACCCTGCTGCCCGACATGGTAGCCGGCAAGTGCGATATCAGCATGGGCGGTGTCTCGGTCACCCTGGAGCGGCAGAAGAAGGCGTTCTTCAGCGACACCCTGGATGTGGACGGCAAAATCCCGTTGGTGCGTTGCAACGAGGAGCCGCTGTACCAGACAGTCGAGCAGATCAACCAGCCTTCGGTGCGGGTGATCGAACCGGCCGGCGGCACCAACGAGGCGTTCGTGCGCGCCCACCTGCCCAAGGCCAGCCTGGCGTTCCACGACAACAAGACCATCTTTCAGCAGCTGCTCGACAAGAAAGCCGACGTGATGATCACTGACACGTCCGAGGCGCTTTATCAGCAGAAGCGCATGCCCGGTCTGTGCGCGGTCAACCCGACCCGCTACATGCAATATGGCGAAAAAGCCTATTTGCTGCCTCGTGACGACATCGCCTGGAAGAGCTACGTGGACCAGTGGCTGCACTTGAGCAAGGCCACCGGCGTCTATCAGCAGGCGTTGAGCCAATGGCTGGCCGTACCGCAGCCGTAAAAGCGGCGCTTGCATGCTGTAGCACGCTGAAATAGGTTGGGCTCATCGCACAGGAAAAGGCCACCAGCATGAAGCCCAGCAAACCCATCACCCGGGCATTCTGCGTCGAGTTGCAGCAGGAGCTTTCGATTGCGGCGGCTCGACGGGAGTATTTTTCCCAGGAGCCGCCGCGCGCGCGTTTCGAGTTTCTGTGCTCGACCGAAGCCTGTCGGGCCTTGGGGGCGAAGATCACCGGGGTGCGCTACGACGTCAAGCCGCAGGACAATCCGACCTACGTGGCCGCGCACTTTCGCGCCAATCCGCATTACGATCACGACGCCAGTTGCGAATGGGTGGGCGAGCCGGAGGAAGACGAGGCGCTGGCGGCTGCGGATAGCACCGACCCGCAAGCCCAGGCACGCAAGGCCAGGCGCAAGCTGGACGATTACGTCGACGTGTTTGACCCGGTGCTCGATAAACCCGTCAAGGAAAAGGCCGGCCCCGACAAAGCCGGGCCGCGCACGGCAGATGCCGCAGCTTCCGCAGCGCCCTCCTCACAGCCGACCGAGCGCAAGACGCCCCGCTACAGCGAAACCCGGACCAACAATCTGGAACGGCTGGTGGATTGCTACCGGCAGGCCAGGGCCGAGCTGTCCGCCGAAGAGTTCAAATTGCTCAACCTGCGCATTCCAGGCCAGGGCGAAATGCCGTTGCGCTCGTATTTTCGCCATATTAAATACGCCCAGCCTGGCGACAATGGCCGGGTGCTGTATGGCGGCGGGCTGGTTGAGCGCTATGGCGCGGGGTTCAAATTCAAGTTCTTTGACCGGCTCGAAGGCAAGCTGGTGACCCTGTATGTGTCGCCCGCGCAGATGCAGGCGTACCGCTCCAGCCGTTACATCACTGAATTGCTCAGCCATGCCGAAGAGGTCAAGTTCTTCACGGTGTATGCGTTGGGCAACCTGGCCAAGAGCCCGTCAGGCAAAAGCTACGGGCTGGAGGTCTCGGACTTGCGTCATCTGGCGATCGTGCTGGGGCCACCCAAGGATGTTGCCGAACCTCAGGCATGAAAAAAAGGAAGCGCGCCGGAGCGCTGCTTCCCTTTGTCTGACCGAAAGCCGGATCAGACTTTGACGATCCAGCCCGCCGGGCCTTCAATGTCGCCGGACTGCACGCCGGTCAGTTCCTTGTACAGGCGCTGGGTCACCGGACCGACTTCGGTCTGGCTGTAGAACACGTGCAGGTGGTCCTTGTAGGAGATGCCGCCGATCGGCGTGATCACCGCGGCGGTGCCGCACGCGCCGGCTTCCTTGAACTCACCGATCTGGTCGATGAACACGTCGCCTTCTTCGACGGTCAGGCCCAGACGGGTCTTCGCCAGCTCGATCAGCGACAGGCGGGTGATGCCCGGCAGTACCGACGGCGATTTCGGCGTCAGGAAGACATCGTCCTTGGTGATGGCAAAGAAGTTGGCCGAACCCACTTCCTCGATTTTGCTGTGGGTTTGCGGGTCGAGGTAGATGCAGTCCGCGAAGCTTTGCTTCTTGGCTTCGGAACCGGGCATCAGGCTGGCGGCATAGTTGCCGCCGACCTTGGCCGCGCCGGTGCCGTTGGGCGCGGCGCGGTCGTAGCCGGAAATCACGAAGTTGTTCGGCTTCAGGCCGCCTTTGAAGTAGGCACCGACCGGGATGCAGAACACCGAGAAAATGAATTCAGGCGCGGTGCGCACGCCGATGTTGTCGCCTACGCCGATCACGAACGGGCGCAGGTACAGCGCGCCGCCGGAGCCGTAGGGGGGAATGAAGCGTTCGTTGGCTTTGACGACCTGCTTGCAGGCCTCGATGAAGACGTCGGTCGGTACATGGGGCATCAACAGACGCGAGCAGCTGCGCTGCATGCGCTCGGCGTTCTGGTCAGGGCGGAACAGGTTGATCGAGCCGTCCTTGCAACGATACGCCTTGAGACCCTCGAAACACTGCTGACCGTAGTGCAGCGCGGTCGAGCCTTCGCTGATGTGCAGCGTGTTGTCTTCGGTCAGCGTGCCTGCGTCCCAAGCGCCATCGCGCCAGTGGGAGATATAGCGCATATCGGTCTTGATGTAATCGAAGCCCAGTGTGTCCCAGTTGATGCTTTCTTGACTCATAACGCCCTCTATCGATTAGCCGCTGCCTGGATGAGTCAGGCCATGGCCTTATTCTGCCAGATCATTGGCCGGCTGCGGCCTGAAATAAGCGTAAAGCTGAATGATGCCGGCCACACCGCGCGATGCTACTCCTCAGCACAGGGCAGACTTAGGCTGGCGCTGCCGGACGTAGGTCAGAAAGGCGTCCAGATCGCCGCTACACAGTGTCCGGGCGACGGCCTTCACCTCGTCCATCGGCCAGTCCCACCATGCGGCCTGCAACAATAGCTCGCGTACGTCTTCGTCGAATCGCCAGCGAATGAATTTGCAGGGATTGCCACCGACCACGGCATAAGGCGGCACGTCACGAGCGACCATGGCGCCGGCCGCGACGATGGCGCCGTGGCCGATGGTCACCCCCGAAAGAATGGTCACGTCGGCGCATATCCAGCAGTCACTGCCGATTACCACATCACCCTTGCTGGGGGCGAAGTCCTTGATATCGCGCACTTGATCGACCATGGCCGGAAAGGGATAGGTCGTCAGCCAGTCGGTGCGATGCTCGCCGCCCAGCAAAATCCGCACGCCGGCGGCAATGGAGGTGTAGGAGCCCACTCGCAGCACAGTGTCATCACCGAATTCCACGACATCCGGAATGCCATAGGTCCCTACCCCGACGGTGTAACGCGGGTAACGCAGGCGGATCTTTTCCGCCGCCCGCTCCAGCTTGTCCAGGCGACGCAGGTGCTTGCGGGTTTTCCGGGTTCTGAGCAGATCGAGGAATTTCATGGGATTCCTGTTGAGGTCGAAAAGAGAGCCGGACAAGATCAGCGATTTTCCGGATGGAACAGAAAGCGCTTGAAACGGCGCAGCGTGATGCCGTTGATGTGCCGGAGCGGAATCGAGCGAAACAGGCTCCAGGCATGTTTCTTGTCGGTCACCACGCCGTACTTGAGCGCCTTGTTGATAACTGCGGTCCGCCCAGCCTGATACGCGGGGTGATCCCGGTACGGCTCGATACTGAGCAGATCGGCATCCAGCAGCACTTTGTACTTGCGGGACAGATTGTTCGGGTGGCGACGATATCGGGTAACGATCTCCGGCAGCACATGAATCTCGTGCCCCTGCGAGGCAATGCGCAGCGTCATCTGGAAATCCTGGACCCGGATCTGCGGGTCGTAGCCGTTGACGTCCTTGAGTACCTGCATCCGGTACAGGGACACTGGCGCGCCCACCACCATCGCCTTGCGCAGGATGGTGTCGAAATTCAGATACTTGATGCCGGACTGCGACTGGGACTTGGTGTCGTTGCCATCGCTGTCCATGTAGGTGACCAGGGCGCCCACGCACCCTACGTTGGGGTGCTCGTCCAGGTAACGGGCTCGAATCCGCACCGACGACGGCAACATGATGTCGTCCAGATCCGGGGTTGCCACGTAGACACCGCGTGCGTATTTCAGCCCATGGTTGAGCGCGGCGCTGACACCCTGGTTGGTCTGCTGATAAAGCTGAAAGCGATAGGTCTTCTGTAATGCCTTGAGCAGGTCGAGGCTGTTATCGGTGGACCCATCGTCCACGATGATCACTTCGACGTGTTCGTAGTCCTGAGCAAAGATGCTCTCGATGGCTGCCTGCAGATAACGCTCGGCGTTATAGCAAGGGGCGATAATCGAAACGAGCGCGGGACGCGCCGGCGACGGCGTATTGGGACACATCATTAATGCGGAACCTTTGGATTCTTGTTCTCAGACTAGCTTGCCTGACGCTCCGGTCTTACACCGGGGCGCTTATGATGCGACAGGCCGTCGGTATGTGTCACCTTTGGTGCGCATGCGATACAAATCAGCCGCATTCCAGATCGAGCAGGCATAAAAAAACCCGATCCTGAGGATCGGGTTTTTTGTTCACACCAGCTGCACTCAGAAGGCGTAAGTCACCAACAGCTGCTGGGTTTCCTTGAAGTCCACCGACATCATCACGCTGAGCGCGGTGATGGTGAAAATCGAGAACACGAACAGCTTGCGAGCCCAGACAGTATCGTCCGCGGCCTTGTAGCCTTTCCAGGCCATGTACAACCAGTACATGCCCATGCCCGCTGCAACAGCCAGGTAGTTCAGGCCCGCGTAGCCCCCAAACGTCAACATCAGGGTCGCCACGAGGAAGGCCAGGATGTAGAGCAGGATATGCCGCTTGGTAACCTGAATGCCACGCTTGACCGGAAGGACCGGAATTTTCGCAGCGGAATAATCGTTGAAACGGAAGATCGCGATCGCATACGAATGCGGCATCTGCCACAGGCTGAACATGACCAGCAGTGTCAATGCCGCGAAGTCGAAGCTGTTGCTCACTGCGCAGTAGCCGACCACCGGAGGCATGGCGCCCGACAGGCTACCGATGAGTGTGCCGTGTACCGAATTACGCTTGAAGTACAAGCTGTAAAGGCCCACGTAGACCACGAAACCGATCACTACCAGCGCGGCAGCCAGGGGATTTGCATACACATACAGCAGGCTCACGCCGGCAATGCCAAGGATCGTGGCATAGAACAGCGCGAACTTGATGGACATGAGCCCTTGAACCAGCACACGGTTGCGAGTCCGCTCCATGCGCTGGTCGATGTCGTAATCGATACAGTTGTTGAATACGCAACCGGACGCTACGACCAGGGAGGTACCGATTACCGCCGCAAGGAACACGAGGAAATCGATATCGCCCTTGGATGCCAGAAAAAAGCCACCTGCCACCGAAAGCACGTTACCGAAAATGATCCCCGGTTTGGTGATTTGGATAAAGTGCTTCAGGGACATCATGGTTTCCTCAATGCGCCATCATTTCGCGGTGGATACTGAAAATGATCCACAGCGACAGGCCGACCAGCAGAACGATGACCAGCCCGGTGAAGGCGATGGCCAGGACGTTGTTGCGTTGCGACGACGTGAAGTCCAGGTGCAGGAAGTAATGCAGGTGAACCACAACCTGAATGACCGCGAACGCCAGGATGATCCAGATCGTCATGTCCTTGGGCAGCACCGGGCTCATCACCAGGGCGAAAGGAATGGCGGTCAGGATGATCGACAGGACGAAGCCGATCACGTAGGACTTCACGCTGCCATGACTGGAGTCATGCTCGTGGTTATGTGCATTCGCCATTACAGGGCCCCCATCAGGTAAACGACGGTGAATACGCAGATCCAGACTACGTCCAGGAAGTGCCAGAACAGGCTCAGGCAGCTCAGGCGGGTCTTGTTGGTGTTGGTCAGGCCACGCTTCTGCACCTGATACATCATGATAGCCATCCAGATCAGACCGCTTGTCACGTGCAGGCCGTGCAGGCCTACCAGCGAGAAGAAAGCCGACAGGAAGCCGCTGCGGCTAGGGCCGAAGCCTGCTTCGATCAGGTGATGGAATTCATAGACTTCCATCGCGATGAACGCCGCGCCGCACACGAAGGTCAGAGCGAGCCAGCTCAGAACCTGGCTCTTGTTACCCTTGTAGAACGCCAGCATGGCGAAACCGTAGGTAATGGAACTGACCAGCAGGAAAGCGGTTTCGACTGCCACGAATGGCAGTTCGAAGATGTCGTGGCCGGACGGACCGCCCGCGACACTGTTGACCATGACCGCATATACCGCGAAGAACGACGCGAACAACACGCAGTCGGTCATCAGGTAGAGCCAGAAACCGTAGACGGTCATTGGCCCGCTGTCGTGGTGATCGTCATGCCCATGGTCATGATCGTGACCGTGGGCGTCTCCCGAGTTCAATACTAAGTTCGACATATTTAAACCTGTTCCAGCGAGGACTTGACTGGGGCGTAGACGCCCTGGTCCACCAGTACCTTGTGATTGGCAGCTTCGATACGCGCTACTTCTTCAGCCGGCACCATGTAACCCTGGTCATCACGCGCAGCGTGGATAACGAAAGTGACGATGGTCGCAACCAGGCTCAGACCTGCCAGCCACCAGATGTGCCAGATGAAAGCGAAACCGAATACCGTCAACAGCAGGCCCATGATCAGACCGGTCGCTGTGTTGTTAGGCATGTGGATCGCCTCGTACTTGGCCGGAACCTCGTACGCCTTGCCCTGACGCTTCAGATCGGTGAATGCATCGATACCGTCGGTCTTTGGCAGAACAGCGAAGTTGTAGAACGGTGGTGGCGACGAAGTCGACCATTCCAGAGTGTGGCCATTCCATGGGTCGCCAGTCAGGTCACGGTTCTTCTCGCGGTCACGGATGCTCACGAACAGCTGGATCAGCTGGCTCGCAATACCGCAAGCGATCAGTACCGCACCGAACAGAGCGATGTCCAGGTACAGGTTCCACGCCGGGCTGTCGGTACCGTTCAGGCGACGGGTCATGCCCATGAAGCCCAGTACGTAGAGTGGCATGAACGCGACGAAGAAGCCGGTGATCCAGAACCAGAACGCAGCCTTGCCCCACTTCTCGTTCAGCTTGAAGCCGAACGCTTTAGGGAACCAGAACGCGAAGCCGGCGATGTAACCGAATACTGCACCGCCGATGATGACGTTGTGGAAGTGAGCGATTACGAACAGGCTGTTGTGCAGCACGAAGTCGGCACCAGGGATCGCCAACAGAACGCCGGTCATGCCGCCGATCGAGAAGGTGACCATGAAGCCCAGGGTCCAGAGAGTAGGCGCGGTGAAGCGCAGACGGCCCTGGTAGATGGTGAACAGCCAGTTAAACAGCTTCACACCCGTCGGGATCGCGATGAGCATCGTCGCCAGACCGAAGAAGGCGTTGACGTTCGCGCCGGCACCCATGGTGAAGAAGTGGTGCAGCCAGACCATGAAGCCCAGTACGCAGATCGCACCCGAGGCGTAGATCATTGCCTTGTGGCCGAACAGACGCTTGCCCGAGAACGTCGAGATGACTTCGGAGAAGACACCGAACGCCGGCAGAATCAGAATGTAGACCTCAGGGTGACCCCATGCCCAGAACAGGTTCACGTACATCATCGGGTTACCACCCAACTCGTTCGTGAAGATGTGGAAGTCCAGGTAACGGTCAAGGGTCAGGAACGCCAGGGTAGCGGTCAGGATCGGGAACGAAGCCACGATCAGGACGTTAGCCCAGGTGCAGGTCCAGGTGAAGATCGGCATGTCCATCAGCTTCATGCCAGGAGTACGCATCTTCAGGACGGTCACCAGGAAGTTGACGCCCGTCAATGTCGTACCTAGCCCTGATAGCTGTAGCGCCCAGATGTAGTAGTCCACACCCACCCCAGGACTGTACTGCAGCCCGGAAAGCGGCGGATAGGCTACCCAGCCGGTCTTGGCGAATTCGCCGACGCCCAGGGAGATGTTGATCAGCAGCACGCCCGCTACCAGCAGCCAGAAGCTCAGGGAGTTCAGGAACGGGTAGGCAACGTCACGCGCACCGATCTGCAGCGGCAGGACGATGTTCATCAGGCCGGTGAAGAACGGCATCGCCATGAAGATGATCATGATCACACCGTGAGCGGTGAAGATCTGGTCATAGTGCTCAGGCGGCAGGAAGCCTTCGGCACCGTTCTGGGCCACGGCCAACTGGGTACGCATCATGATTGCGTCGGCAAAGCCGCGCAGCAGCATGAGCATGGCGACGACGATGTACATCACGCCGATTTTCTTGTGGTCGACCGAAGTCAGCCACTCGGACCACAAGTAAGTCCACTTGCGGAAATAGGTAAGTGCCCCAACGAGCGCCAGTCCACCGAGCGCAACCACGGCGAGTGTCACCATGACTATCGGCTCGTGGAACGGCACCGCTTCCCAACTTAATTTGCCTAACATCGTTTACTCCTCTGCCCCAGCAGGTGAATGCTTGCCCTGATCCGCACCTTCGGTACCGGCGACTTCTTTCTCACCATGGACCAGCTTCTTACCTGGGTTCATACCTTCATACTTGTCGATGATGATCTGGAACAGGTTAGGAGTGACCGAAGAGTAGAGTTCGACGGGATTACGTTCGCTAGGTTTGGCCAGTACAGAATACTCAGCCGAGTCCAGCTTTTTAGGTGAATTCTTGACTTCGTTGATCCAGGCTTCGTACTCGGCCTGGGTAGTGGCGATAGCCTTGAACTTCATGCCGGTGAAGCCCGCGCCACTGTAGTTGGCGGAGATACCGTTGAACTCGTGGTTCTCGTTGGCGATCAGGTGCAGCTTGGTGTGCATGCCCGCCATCGCGTAGATCTGACCACCGAGGCCCGGAATGAAGAACGAGTTCATCACGGTGTCGGAAGTGACCTGGAAATTGATCGGGGTGTTGGCAGGGAAAACGATCTTGTTGACCGTGGCGATGCCTTGATCCGGGTAGATGAACAGCCACTTCCAGTCCATCGAGATCGCCTGGATGGTCACCGGCTTGACGTCGGAATCAAGCGGACGGTACGGATCCAGCGAGTGGGTCGACACGTAGGTGTAGTAGCCCAGGAAGACCAGCAGCAGCATTGGCACGCCCCAGACCGCGATTTCGATCTTGGTGGAGTGCGCCCAGTCAGGCGTGTATTTGGCGGCTGTGTTGGACGCGCGGTACTTCCAGGCGAACAGCAGAGTCAGGACGATGACCGGGATGACCACGATCAGCATCAACAGGGTAGCGATAACAATCAGGTTACGCTGCTCGATACCCACCTGCCCTTTTGGGTCGAGCAGAGGCACGCCTTCGCATCCAGTCAGCAAAAGCATACAGAAAAGGGCCAAGAAGCCAAAAAACCTGGGGTACCTTTTTTCTCTCATCTCACGACCTCTAAAAGCAGCTTGCGCGGTGCAGTTGGGTTTCGACCGCCAACACTTCACCCTGCCAGTGCCGGCATCTTTCTTTGGATTGAACAAGGGCCTGTCAATACGCAGTCTTGCGAAACGACAAATCCGGGTTTTGCGATGGATTCTTATTTGAGCTGCTGGAAACTGCCCGATTTTGCTGGACAGCCGCCAATAGCACGGCCATATGAGCCCTCAGAGGCCAGCATTGCGCTGCCTGTTCAGAGTACACAGGGGACGCTCCAGGCCTCAAACATGTATCGTCAGGCCAGGCCTAACGATGAGTGCTGGCGATTGTAGATACGTAAATTTTTAATGACTATGGTTAATTTTGCAACAGTAAATTTCATTTTCAACAACAATCGCAAGCTATTGATCTTGCTCGGCCGCAAAAAAGCCCCGTCGAAACGGGGCTTTCCGGGCGTAATGCCCTTGTAATCAGTGTGCCTTGCGACGGTTGCGAATGATGCAGACCGGCACCAGCACCGCAGTGAGCACGAATGCTACCAGAGCCCACTGGGCCAGTGACAATCCCAGGACGGGCGGATACGGAGTGGAGCAGAAACCGCTGACCTGAAACCCCAGAGGGAACAGCGACGCCAGCGGCAAGCCGTCGACGATGGGCTGCAAGGTATCGATGCCGCAGCTCACCGCCGGGTTCGCCAAAACCCAGGCGTGACGACCGGCAGCCGCAATGCCCGCCAGCGCGCTCAGCGTCACCAGCGCCTCGAACAGAGTAACGCTGCGCCGGCCGGGCATGGCGGCGCCGATGAAGGCGAATATCGCGATGAACAGCAAGGCGTAACGTTGCAGGATGCACAGCGGACACGGCGCCTCGCCCAGTACGATCTGCATGTACAGCGCGCCGCCGATCAGCGCGAGGCAAATGATCCCCAACAGGACCAGAAAGCGTTTTTCGCGTCGCAGGTACAACAGGTTGTCGCTCATTCACATACCTTATCGAAAATGGTTGGGTCAGCCCGGCCGTGGGAGCCAGCGGGCGGCGATCCGTCTTGCCGGCGATCAACGATAACGCGCATCGGCAGGCATACGCCACGGCTCTACAGAACCGCGCACTTGCCCGGAATGCATGCATTCCTTTCCTTATATATAGAAGGATGCGTCAGATTGTCGCACTACCGTCCCGATCAGACTCGAAAGATTCTCTTCTATATATAGCTGCGTCACTTTGTCGCACGGCAGGCGTCACGCTCAGGTCGCCGGGTGCAGGATAACGGGTAAAATCCGCTTCGGCGATCTGCTCGACAGCGCCGGACCGCATGAATTGCCTAAAGCCCGTCGGCCACGGGTCGATAAGCTGTCATAGCCAGTCGTTCGCCGAGATGAGCGGCGAAATGTCTACAGCCAGAAGGTTCATATGTCTTCCAAGAATGCCCGGGCGGATTCGCTCTCCCTGCTGCTCTTCACGTTGCGCAGCGGCAAGCTGATGGCGATCAACCTGCTCAAGGTCAGTGAAATCATTCCCTGCCCGCCGCTGACCCATCTTCCCGAATCGCATCCGCATGTCAAAGGTATCGCGACCTTGCGCGGCTCCTCCCTGTCGGTCATCGACCTGAGCCGGGCGATCGGCGAGCGTCCGCTGGCCGACCCGGATGGCGGCTGCCTGATCGTGACCGACGTCAGTCGTTCCAAACAGGGGCTGCATGTGCAGGCAGTCAGCAAGATCGTCCACTGCCTGACCACCGATATTCGCCCGCCGCCCTACGGGGCGAGCAGCAAGTCGTTCATCACCGGCGTGACCCAGGTCGATGGCGTTCTGGTGCAGGTGTTGGATATCGAGAAAGTCATTCACGGTATTTCCCCGGCGCAGATCGAAATGCACACCGACGAGCTGACCATGGAGGAAGCCGAGGTGTTGGGCGAAGCGCGTATTCTGGTGGTCGACGACAGCCAGGTGGCGCTGCAGCAATCGATCATCACCCTGCGCAACCTGGGCCTCGAATGCCAGACGGCGCGCAGTGCGAAAGAAGCGATGGATGTCTTGCTCGACCTGCAAGGCACGGCGGGACAGATCAACGTGCTGGTGTCTGACATCGAGATGTCCGAAATGGACGGCTACGCCTTGACGCGTACTTTGCGTGAAACGCCGGACTTCCAGGACCTGTACATCCTGCTGCACACCTCGCTGGACAGCGCGATGAACAGCGAGAAAGCCCGCGCCGCTGGCGCCAACGCCGTGCTGACCAAGTTTTCGTCGCCCGAGCTGACCCGCTGCCTGATCGAGGCGGCGCGTAGCGTCGCGGCTCAGGGCGCCTGAAGCCGCAAGGCCCGTCAGGGTTCTGTCATAATCGGTCTCCCGAAGATGTCTCGAGGAGACCAACATGAAACCTTCCCTCATGTTGCTGGTACTGCTGAGCGCGCTGACTTCTCACGCCCAGGCCGCCAGCCCGGATGCGTGGCGAGAACTGGACAAGGCCATGAGCGCCGGCTGTCTCAAGGCCAGCCAGCTCAAGGACACCAGAGTGGTCGGGACAGCCGCCCGGTTCGATGACCGGGTGGGTTATGACGCGCTGATCCTGCAAGGCCGCTACCCGCAAAAGCACATGAAGAATCAGGCGGGCACCGAGCTTTGCCTGTACAACCGCAAGGCGCGTCAGGCTTATGTCACCGAATGGGATAGCCTGAAAACCGCGCAGCCCTGATGCCACTGGCGCATTCCTTGCTAGATCCCGGCATCGGCCGGCGTGACAGTCAGATCCTTGTCACCCGGCGCATGTTCCGGATGGGCTCGGCGAGTAATGAATATCCAGTTTTCCTGCACCGGTTGCGGCGGCTGCTGCACCGACCACCATGTTCCTCTCACGCTGACCGAGGCCGCGCAGTGGGCCGCAGACGGCGGACAGGTCATCGTCTTGACCGAGGCGTTCCTGAGCGACGGCTACGGCGTGTCCCATGAACAGTTGGGCCATGCGACCCGACGCTCGACGCAAATTGCCAGCGGTTCGACCGAAGCGCGGGTCGCCATCACCTTCGCGGCCTACAACGTCGGGCGCTGCCGCAATCTTGACGCGCAGAACATGTGCCGCATCTACGAGCGGCGACCGCTGGTCTGCCGCATCTATCCGATGGAGATCAATCCACACATCCCGTTGCGTCCGGAGCACAAGGGCTGCCCGACCGAAGCCTGGGAACAGGGACCGGAGCTGATCGTGGGCAATCGTCTGGTGGACACCGGACTGATGGCGCTGATCGAGCGCTCCCGTCAGGCGGACCGCGACGAAATCGCGGCCAAGCAGGCCATTTGCGAGTTGCTGGATATCCGCACGACCGCCCTGAAGGGCGACGGGTTCGTCGCCTTCCTGCCCGACATGATCGACTTCGCGGCAGCAGTGGAATACGTGACGGTCGACAAAGGCGAGCTACCGCCACCGGCCGACTGGACGTTTCACGTCGCCGGCGGACAGGTCGAACGGCACCTGCGTGAAACCGGTGCCCAAGTCAACACCGGTCAGCCTGCTCACTACACGTTCATCCCCTTGCAGGCAGCCTGATCTGAACGGCGCGCAACCTGCACCTATGCATGCCTTCCGTAGGAGCCAGCTCGCCGCGCTGTCGCGCAGCAAACACGGGGATCGCATTTACCCGCAATGGCGGTAATGCACATATCGTTTGAGGTGGCGCGAACTCGGCTTGCGAGCATATCCGTTACCGCGTGTGCTGGACCTTCTGGTTCCGGCCCTTACGGCCGGGTCACTTTCCTTTCGGGGAAAGTAACCAAAGCCATTGCTCCAGGCTGGGCCCCTGCGGGGTTCCCTCCCTCCGGCGTTGCTCCGGGGGTCGCGCCGAACGGTGTGCTGGTCAACTTTTTCCGGACACATCAGCAGGTGATTTCAGGCCGGCTGGCGTTCGTACTGGTTTGGTGAGACATAGCCCAGTGTCGAGTGCAGGCGACCTTCGTTATAAAACCGCACGATGTA
>NZ_JBAJGT010000021.1:0-49661 GCF_036706555.1 Pseudomonas sp. JDS28PS106
GTTGATACGCCTGAACGCCATGGCGCGGGATGGAACCCCGTGGAGGGATCAGCCGGTATGACGACGCCCGGATGAGGCGGGCTGCGCCCGCTCATCGGAGAGAGTCGAAAGACAGTTGGCTCCTACAAACACCCATCTCGTAGGAGCGGATTTATCCGCGATAGGCCGGTACGTCAGCTCGTGAGCCGTACCAAACCCGCAGGTCAGCGGTTCAGCAGTCTGGTCAGCCCGACCCGCAGCGGCGTCGGCTCATCCAGCGTGAACCGCGACAACAGCCGCTGGTTGTTGGCTCGGGAATGGCGGATGTCCCCTGAGCGCGGCGTCGCGTAGGTGACTTCAGGCGACCTGCCAACCACCGCCGACAACTCAGCCAGCAGCTGATTGAGCGATGTCGCCTGGTTCAATCCCACGTTGATCGCACCTTCAGCAGTTTCCGGCTGGTTCAGCGCCTGCACCAGCAACTTGACCAGATCGCCCACGTAGAAGAAGTCGCGAGTCTGCTCGCCATCGCCGAACACGGTGATCGGCATACCCTTTTCGATACGCTCGGCAAAGATGCTGATCACGCCTGAATAAGGCGACGACGGGTCCTGGCGTGGACCAAAGATATTGAAAAAGCGGAACACCACGGGCTCCAGCCCATGCTGACGACGGTAGAAATCCAGGTATTGCTCGCTCGCCAGTTTGTCCGAAGCATACGGGGTCAGCGGCGCTTTGGTGGTGTCTTCGACGATCGACTCGCCTTCGCCGTTATTGCCGTAGACCGCGGCGCTCGACGCGAAGACCACGCGTTTGATGCCAGCCTCGCGCATGGCTTCGCACACGTTAAGCGTGCCGATGAAATTGCTCTGGTGGGTGTGCACCGGATCGTCGACAGAAGCCTGCACCGACGCGACCGCTGCCAGATGCACAACCGCCTTGCAGCCGCTCGCGGCGCGTCGTACCAGTGTGGCATCGGCCACGTTGCCTTCGATCAGCTCGATCCGGGGGTTGTCGAGCTGCAGATTGGCGCGCTTGCCGGTCGAAAGATCATCGAGGATGCGCACGGCATGCCCTTCGGCCAGCAAGGCGTCGGCCAGATGCGAACCGATGAAACCCGCGCCGCCGGTGATGAGGATTGGAGCGTCAGCCATGTCGATAGTACCGGTCCAGCAAGCTCGGCAGGCCGGCGCGCCAGGCGCGAGGCTTGATGCCAAAGGTGTGAAGTATTTTCTTGCAGGCCAACACCGCATGCTGCGGTTCGTCGGCTGCGTCGGGACGCGCGGCGTGGGCCTGCGGCGTTGGCGATTCGATCGCCAGCGGGTGCAGCAGCCGGGCTTCGGTCAGGATCGCCTGACCCAGGGCGACCGGAGTCGTCGCCTCATGTCCGGCGTAATGGTAGGTCCCCCACAAAGGCGCATCGCAGTCCAGCTGCTTGAGCACGGACAGGATCACCCGTGCCGCGTCATCCACCGGCGTGGGATTGCCGCGTCGATCATCGGCGAGAAACAGTTCTTCGGCACGCTGGGCGCGGGTCAGAAATCGACCCAGCACGCCATCGATGCTGTCGTCCAGCAGCCAGCCGAAACGCACCAGCACATGTTGCGGGCACGCCGCCCGCACGCTTTGTTCGATGCGCCACAGTGCCTGGCCGCGCAGGCCGAGCGGAACCGGCTCGTCCTTCTCGCTGTAGGCGGTCGCACGCGAACCATCGAACACGCGATAGCTCGATGGCTGGACCAGAACGATATTGTGGTGCTGGCACAGCTCCGCCAGACGCTCGACGGAGCGCTCCTGGTGGGTCAGACGTGATTCGCTCACGTTTTCTGCCTGAAACCAGTCGAAGTAATAAGCCAGGTTGATCAGGGCATCGGGACGGGTGTCGTCAAGCAGTTGCGTCAGGCTCGCTGCGTCCCAGCCATCTTGTGGAGGACGTGGTGCGAGGAAATTAATGTCTTCCTCGGCACCCAGACGAATCAGCGCCTGCCCGAGGGCATTCCCGCCGCCCAACAGCATAAGGCGCATTCGCATAAGGTCAGCAGGCTCGGTATCAGAGTCATCGATGATTTGGGTAAAAAAACGCTTGCAAACATACCACGTTGGCCGCCGTCACCCAACAGCCTCGGCGCGTGCCCGTCGACGAACGAGCCGCGCCGTCAATGGCTGTCCTCAGGCGTTACCCGGCTTGTCCAAGCTGGGTTGCTCTGCGGCGGCAGGCACTGGCTGCGCTGCCGGTTGCGCCTGCTGCAATGCTGCCGGGTTCATGACCACTTGTGGATAAGTCTGGGCAAAGCGCACGTTCTCGCTTTTATCCACAAGTCGCTTGAGCCGCTCGTTGAATGCCCGGCCCACGGCATACTGCCCGCCTGAAGAGGTACGGAACTGTCCGGTAAGCACCACGCCGTTGAGGTCCATCCGGTCGACCCCGAACACCTCCAGCGGTCCTTGCAGGTTGTTCTTGAGCAGGATGTCTTCGGTGATCGACTGCCCGGTCTGGCGAATCAGCGACAGCGCCTCGTCGATGTTGGAATCGTAGGTGAACTGCACCGAGAAGAACGCATAGGCGAACTGACGGGACTGGTTGGTAACCGCCTTGATCTGGCCGAACGGCACCGAATGCACGAAGCCCTTGCCGTCGCGCAGGCGCACGGTGCGGATGGTCAGGCTTTCCACCGAGCCGGAATGTCCGGTGCTGAGCACCACCCAATCGCCCACCGAGAAGGTGTCTTCGATGATGATGAACAGACCGGTGATCACGTCCTGAACCAGTTGCTGCGAACCGAAACCGATTGCCAGACCGACCACCCCGGCACCGGCCAGCAACGGCGCGACGTTGATACCCAGGTTCGCCATCGTGGTGATGGCGCAGATCACCACCAGAACGATCTTGATCGCATTGCGCAGCAACGGCAGGATCGTCTTGACCCGCGTGCTCGGCGCCCGTGCGTGACGATGATTGGTCGGCGGCTTGAGCGCTTCCTGAATCGCGGTATCGAGCACTACCCACAATAGCCACGTCACCAGGAAAATCAGCCCGATACTGCTCAACGAGTCGCTGATCACCCGGCCGACGGTATTGCGCTGGGCGAACTCGAACAACGAGAAGCCCCAGATTCGCCCGAGGATTTCAATGAAGGACACCGCCAGCACGATACGCAGAACGGCGTACGCCAGGCTCAGCAGCCGGGCCTTGTAGACATGGCCGCCCCGCCCGGCGCCGTCTTCCACCGGTTTGAAAACCTGCTGGAAAACGGTGCTCAGGAACACCGTCGCGATCAGCAGAATGGTGGTGTAGAGCGCGCAGCGCAGCGCTTCCTGACTGTCCTCGCCTGCACCGATGAGATTGATGGCCGACACCAGAATCATCAGCAGGATGGGCAGGTGCCAGAGGTTGGAGAACACTTTGAGCGACTGCTGCAGTGCCGGACGCTGCATGCGGCTGCTCAGGGAGCGATTGCGAATCAGGTGCGCGATGGGCCGACGAACCTTGATCACCAGCATGCAGAACACGGCCGAAGCGAACAGTCCGGTGAATACCGCGACGCTGGTGGTGACGTTGCTGCCGATCTGCCTGGCGATTTGCGGGCTGGTCAGCGCATCGCTCAGCGCGGCCAGGAAGCCGATGATGAACAGCGGTCGGGGCGCGTATCGGCGAATCATGCGCACCGCGGCGCGCTTGTGGCCATAGTTGAACATCACGATGACGCAGAGCAGTACCGAGGTTGACACGATACCGCTGCTGGTCGCATATGCCAGACAGAGCGCCAGCGCCCGTCCCACCGAAGTCGGCATGAAGTGACTGACCCACAAAGTCAGCGGCAGGCAGACGATCGCGGGCAAGGTGAACGGCAGCACGTACTTGATCAGCGCCTTGCTGCGCTCGCGACCTTCGAAGAATCGTCGACGGCAGATTCTGACCGCAATGAATCGCCCAACAGTGGTCAGCAGCGCGAAGGCGCCCATCCAGACGACTGTAAGAATGAGAAAATCGCCCACCACACTCCAGGGAGAGCGCGAGGTGCGCTTGTTCACCAGCCGATCCAGCTCGCCGACGGCCCGGTCGGCACGCAAACGCCAGGCGTCCCACAGGTTGTCGTCCAGATTGAGTTTTTCCTGGACGTCATCGATACCTGAACTGATCGCGCCGAGCAGGCCACCTTGCAGAATGGGCTCGGCGGCGGCCTCGGTTGCGGCCGCTTCTTCCTTGGCCGGTTCCTTGGTTTCTTCCTTCGCGTCCTTGGCGTCCTTGGCGGCGTCCTTGGCATCGCTCTTTTCGGCTGCCTTGTCGTCCACAGGCGCCGCCGCGGCCATTGGCAGAGCCGGAACGTCAGCGGCCTGAAGGTGGAAACTGCCCGCGCAGAACAGCACACCTATCAGGATCAGGTTTCTCAGCGGTGGTAGCACGCAGTTTCCTCCTTTGTTGAACGCAGCCGCGCCTCGGTCACTAGGAACTGAGTCCCGGAGAGGCGGCAAGTTCGGTCAGCAGGGAAAATACGTGAGGCGTATTCCGGCCGCGTTACAGCGAGCGCCGACGCAGGTTGCCAACCACCAGCGGACCAGGCCCGGTCAGCGCCAGCCCGCCAAACAGGATGATCAACAGCCAGGCGAATTGCCCCTGATCCAGCGTCCAGTCCGGGTGCACGACGCCAAGCGCCACGGCAAGCACCGCCAATACCGGCAAGCAGGCCAGTCGCGCGTAGATCCCCAGCATCAGCAGCAACGGACACAACACCTCGGCGAACACCGCAAGCCCAAGTGTCAGATTCGCACCCAGCCCGAACGGATCCTCGATGCGCTGCAATTCGAGGTTCCAGTTCAGCAATTTCGGCAGGCCGTGCACCCAGAGCAACAACAAGGCGGCGCTGACCCGCATGAACAGCAACCCCCAGGCGATCGACGCGCCGGTCGGCTCAGAGATTCGGCCCATTGCCAGGCGCGATGTGATCGATGACATGCCAGTGCTCTCCGTCGGTTTGAACAGAACGCATTGAACGGCCGAGCGGGTCTGGCGGCTTGTAGGTATGTGCTGAAATCCGCTCGTGCGCACAAAAGCACATGCGGGCAATTTTTCATGACTGCCCCAGTCGATACTCTAGGTGCGCACCTGTCCGGCAGCGCGCCTAGAGCCCTCTTACAGGCGTTCACACATCAGCGATTCACCCCACAGAGGAACCCGCATGAGCACCTTCACTACCCGCGATGGCACCGAGATCTATTTCAAGGACTGGGGTACCGGCAAACCTGTTCTGTTCAGCCACGGTTGGCCGCTGGACGCCGATATGTGGGAATACCAGATGGAATACCTGAGCAGCCGCGGCTACCGGACCATCGCCTTTGACCGCCGTGGCTTCGGCCGGTCGAGCCAGCCGTGGAACGGCTACGACTACGATACCTTCGCCGACGACATCGCCGCCCTGATCGAACACCTCGATCTGCGCGACGTGACCCTGGTGGGCTTCTCCATGGGCGGTGGCGACGTAGCACGCTACATCGGCCGTCACGGCACCGAGCGGGTCTCGAAGCTGGCGCTGCTGGGCGCGGTCACTCCGCTGTTCATCAAGACCGAAGACCATCCGCAAGGCGTCGACAAATCCGTGTTCGACGGCATCAAGGCCGGCCTGCTCAAGGATCGGGCGCAGTTCATCGCCGATTTCTCCAGTCCCTTCTACGGCACCAACCAAGGCCAGAAGGTATCGGACGGCGTACTGACCCAGACCCTGAACATTGCGCTGATGGCATCGCTCAAGGGCACCGTCGACTGCGTGACTGCGTTCTCCGAGACCGACTTCCGCCCGGACATGGCGAAAATCGATGTGCCGACGCTGGTTATCCACGGCGACGGCGACCAGATCGTACCCTTCGAGGCCACGGGCAAACTGGCCGCCGAAATGATCCAGAATGCCACGCTCAAGGTGTACCCCGGCGCCCCTCACGGCTTTGCGGTGACCCATGCGCAGCAGCTCAATGAAGACCTGTTGGCGTTCATCGCCGACTGATCTTTCGGCACCGCGTGGCTGCGGCTTGCCGCAGCCCGTCCGCTTCTACCGGCAGTCGCATTGCCCGGCGTCGACGCTTCACTTATCCGACAGGATAATTGCCTCCCTCACGCGCTTGGTCTAGTTTGTCCACTCCAACGCACACGCGCGAACGGGACCGGCGGCCCGACCTCTACACTGGCAAGGAAAGGGACATCATGATCCGAGTGGGCCTGGCCTCAGTCTCCCTGGAACGGCGGGAAGCATTCCGCGACGGCCAGATGCTGCGCATGGGCGGCCGAGCCTTCGATATTCTGGCCACGCTGATCCGCGCCGAAGGCCGGATCGTCAGCAAGGACACACTCATCAGCCAGGTCTGGCACAACACGGTGGTTGAGAACAACAACCTCGAAGTCCACATCTCGCACTTGCGCAAGTTGCTCGGCGGCAAGGATTTCATCCAGACCGTGCCTCGTCGCGGTTACCGGCTGCAACCTTCCGATGTACCCGCCCCGACCAGCGCGGCAACACAGATCCACACCCCGCCTTCATATCGCGAGCCGCGTGCCAGTATTGGCACCGCGAATCCCGGCGCTTCAGCAACGGTCTACATCATCGACGACGACGCGCCCGTGCGCACGGCCTTGAGCCGCCTGCTGCGTGCCGAAGGCATTCCTCACGCGCTGTTCACTTCGGCGGAAGATTTCCTGGGCACCCCGCTCCCTTGCGGCCCGGCGTGCCTGTTGCTGGATGTCGACCTGCCGGCGGCAACCGGGCTGGACCTGCAAGCCGAACTGGTCCGCCGCGGCCTGCCCTGGCCCATCATCTTCATGACCGGGTTCGGGACAATTCCCATGTCCGTCCAGGCCATCAAGGCGGGTGCCGTCGAGTTTCTCACCAAGCCCTTCGACGACGACAAGCTGCTGTCGACCCTGCATCAGGTGATGCGCCAGGCGCACGACCAGCGCGAGGTCTGGCATCAGCTCAAGGGGATACGCGAGCGTATTGACCTGCTCACGCCCCGCGAACGCGAAATCTTCCTGCTACTGGTGACCGGTATCAGCAACAAGCAGATTGCCAATCAGCTGAACATCAGTGAAGTGACCGCCAAGGTGCACAAAAAACACATCATGGCCAAAATGCAGGCCCGCACACTGATCGATCTGGTCACTCAGTATCAACAGATCGACAGCAACGCCGTCGACGCCCGCGCGTCCTGACTCTGAGTTTTCGATGAGACCGAAATCCTTTTCAACCGCAAGCCGGGTCGCGACGTACTGCCTATGACAACCATTTGCGTGGTGGACGACGACCTTTCAGTGCGTAAAAGTCTGGTCAATCTGCTCAAATCCGCCGGTTATCGCGCGCTGAGTTTCGATTCCGGCGAAGCGCTGCTGGCGAGCCCTGAACTCACTGGTCTGGCGTGCGTGGTACTCGATCTGCGCATGAAGGGGCTGCATGGCCTCGAAGTGTTGAGAGCGCTGGGCCTGGCGGGCAATCGCGCGGCGGTGATCTGCATGTCCGCACATTGGGATGACCCGGCAATGGCCGAGGCCATCGGTCACGGTGCCAGTGCCTGCCTGCACAAGCCGTTCAGCGACGAAACCTTGCTGACCGCCATCGAGGAAGCGCTGCAAAGCGCCAGCGGCCATTGATCGACTGACAAGTTCCTCCGATTAAGGATTTTTAAGCTTCGCCTAAGGACTCTACGACCGCCATTTCGTCAGACTTTTCCTGTCACTTCGCAGGAGAGTTACCATGCATCCCACGGTCACCGCCCCCGATGAGTCTCTGGACCCACAGCTGCTCGGCCACTTCAAAAGTCTGCACAGCGCCATCCTGCGTCACAAGTGCCTGGTGTTCGGCGCGCAGCTGCTGGCCTTGCGCCCTGCCGAACAGCGCCCTCCCCAGCGCATCGCCCTCGCCCCCTGGCAGGAGCGCCGCGCCAAGGAGCTGATGATGAATTCGATCACTCGCCCCTTGAGCATCAGCCAGGTGGCCGAGCGCTGCTCGCTGTCGCGCAGCCACTTCTCCCGGGCGTTCAAGAAGAACACCGGGTACTCGCCTCAGGAATGGTTTCTTCTCGCCAAGATCGAGCGATCCAAGGCGCTGCTCGAATCGGGCATGGCGATTACCCAGGTCAGCCTGGAATGCGGATTCGCCGACCAGTCCCACTTCACCCGCACCTTCACCCGCAAGACCGGCCAGAGCCCGATGGCCTGGCGGCGCGCACAAAGACTGCCTGCCTGAAAAGCGCCGATTAAGGTCTTACCTGCCCCTGCGGGTAACATCTCAAGGGGCAGTCTGGTACGGGATCGCCTGCGGTCCGGGCTGTCGCTTAAGGACAAGGCGGTAACCAAATAAAAAACTGACCCCTTCTGTAAACAGAGTCAGCTCAAGCATGACTTAAAGACCCAGCTCAGTCAGACCTGGGTGATCATCCGGGCGGCGGCCCAGTGGCCAGTGAAACTTGCGCTCGTTCTCCTGGATGGGCATATCGTTGATGCAGGCGAAGCGGCGGTGCATCAGACCATCGGTTTCAAACTCCCAGTTTTCGTTGCCATAGGAGCGGAACCAGTTACCTGAATCGTCGTGCCACTCGTAGGCGTAACGAACGGCAATGCGGTTGTCGGTGAAGGCCCAGAGTTCTTTGATCAGACGGTAGTCCAGCTCTTTCTTCCACTTGCGAGTGAGGAAGGCCTGCGCTTCTTCACGATTGGTTGCAAACTCGGTACGGTTGCGCCATCGGGTGTCCAGCGTATAGGCAAGTGAAATTTTTTCAGGATCACGAGTATTCCAACCATCTTCGGCAAGTCGAACCTTTTTAATCGCTGATTCGCGAGTGAAAGGAGGAAGTGGCGGGCGAGCAGGTTCGTTGGACATGGGTGGACCTCCAATCTTTTTGGATCATTTAGTAAAGATGGTGTTTCTGGAACTTCAGGCGCTGACGCGTTGTTCATTACGCCTTGTCAGTGCGGCATAAACTTTCTTCCATGCAATAAAAAAGCGAAGCCAATGAATGGCTTCGCTTCTCATGTTTGCGGTTCTGAAAAAGCTGCGGGTCAGAACGGAATATCGTCATCGAAGCTGTCGAAATCAGCGGCGGGCTGTGGAGCCTGCTGCTGGGGCGCCGGGCGCGAATCGCGCTGTGGCTGCGAGTACGACTGCTGCTGTTGCTGCTGTGGAGCAGGACGCGATTGCTGCTGGCGTGGCGCGGAGTTGCCGTAGCCACCCTGACCTTGCTGGCCGTCGCCCTGCTGAGGACGGCCGCCAAGCAGCTGCATGGTGCCCTGCATGTCGACGATGATTTCAGTGGTGTAACGCTTGATGCCGTCTTTTTCCCACTCGCGGGTCTGCAGCTTGCCTTCGATGTAGACCTGCGAACCCTTGCGCAGGTATTCGCCGGCGATTTCGGCAACCTTGCCGAACATCGACACGCGGTGCCATTCGGTCTTTTCGACCTTCTGACCGCTCTGCTTGTCGGTCCACTGCTCGCTGGTCGCCAGACTCAGGTTGGTCACGGCGTTGCCGTTCGGCAGGTAGCGTACTTCGGGATCCTGGCCGCACGTACCGACCAATATGACTTTGTTAACCCCACGGGCCATGATGTTCTCCTAGGCTTCGCACGCTTGCTGCGCTGGATTGACCAGCTGTTCCAGTGACGCGCGATCCAATAATTTTGTATCCAGTTTGATATAGACGGCCGCCTCTTCGGCAACCACCACGGCATCCGTTACGCCTGCTACGGACATCAATCTTGCTGCCAGGCCCGCATCACGCTGTGCCTGGGGCGACAACGGCAGACGTAGACTGGTCACGTAGGGCGGTTCACGCATGGTCATCGCAAAAGCGAACCAGATGGCCGCCATGGCTGCTCCACCGAGGAACACCACATCGAGCCCGCCATGCTGGAACAACCAGCCGCCCAGTATCCCACCTGCCGCCGAGCCAAGAAACTGACTTGTCGAATAAACGCCCATCGCGGTGCCTTTTCCGCCAGCCGGCGAAACTTTGCTGATCAGTGACGGCAAGGACGCTTCGAGCAGGTTGAATGCTATGAAGAATACCACTGTCCCGATGACCAGCGCCCGCAACGTGTTACCAAATGCCCAGAAGTACAGTTCGGTGAGCATCAAGACCAGCACCGCACCCAGCAGTACGCGCTTCATCTGACGCTTCTTCTCGCCGTAGATGATGAACGGAATCATCGCGAAGAACGAAATCAGCAACGCGGTCAGGTAGACCCACCAGTGCTGTTCCTTGGGCAGGCCGGCTTTCTCGACCAGCGCCAGCGGCAAGGCGACGAAGCTGGACATGAGCATGGCATGCAGGACGAAGATGCCCAGGTCCAGACGCAGCAGGTCGGGATGGCGCAAAGTCGCGCCCAGTGCCTGCTTTGCCACTCCGGATTCGCGATGCAAAAGCGGGCCGCTGGCCTTGGGCACCACGAACGCCACGATCAGCATGCCCAGCAATGCCATACCGCCGGTCGCCAGGAACAGGCCTGACAGGCCAAAGGTACGGGTAACCAGCGGGCCAACCACCATGGCGACGGCGAACGACAGCCCGATGGTCATGCCGATCATCGCCATGGCCTTGGTCCGGTGCTGTTCCCGAGTGAGGTCGGAGAGCAGTGCCATTACGGCAGCGGAAATCGCGCCCGCGCCCTGCAGGACACGTCCGGCGATGATGCCCCAGATCGAGTCGGCACCGGCGGCAACCACGCTGCCGATGGCAAATACGATCAGGCCGAGGTAAATGACCGGGCGCCGGCCGATACGGTCGGACACGATCCCGAACGGAATCTGCAGCACAGCCTGAGTCAGACCGTAGGCACCGATGGCCAGCCCGATCAAGGCAGGGCTCGCGCCGGCCAGATCCATCCCGTACGTTGCCAGAACCGGCAGAACCATGAACATGCCGAGCATGCGGAAAGCGAACACCAGGGCCAGACCGCCTGCCGCGCGTGTCTCGCCACTACTCATGCGCTCGCTGAGGGGATCGTGCATGAAGAAACCTCGTGTGAACCGGCGGCGATTCTACCAGTCCCATCGATTGACAGGGTATATCGCGACGCTTTGACGCGTGCAGATGACAGAGTCTTCATCTTCAGCTCATCGCAACATGGATAGTGTGTATCCATCCAGTATTTCGCCGTATACTACTACGTTTTCGACGCCCGCCGTGCGAGGCCATTTTGGACAAGATCCTGATTCGTGGGGCACGCACCCACAACCTGAAGAACATCGACCTCACCCTGCCACGCGACAAGCTGATCGTTATCACCGGCCTGTCCGGCTCCGGCAAATCCTCGCTGGCTTTCGACACGCTCTACGCCGAAGGGCAGCGACGCTATGTCGAATCGCTCTCCGCCTACGCGCGGCAGTTTCTGTCCATGATGGAAAAGCCGGATGTCGATACCATCGAGGGATTGTCGCCGGCGATTTCCATCGAACAGAAGTCCACATCCCACAACCCGCGCTCCACCGTGGGGACCATTACCGAGATCTACGACTATCTGCGTCTGCTGTACGCGCGAGTCGGCCAGCCTCGCTGCCCGGATCACGACACTCCGCTGGAAGCCCAGACCGTCAGCCAGATGGTCGATCTGGTCCTGGCTCAGCCGGAAGGCAGCAGACTCATGCTGCTGGCGCCGGTCATCCGCGAGCGCAAAGGCGAGCACCTCTCGGTGTTCGAAGAGCTGCGCGCCCAGGGTTTCGTGCGCGCACGGGTCAATGGCAAGCTGTGCGAGCTCGATGAGCCGCCCAAACTGGACAAGCAGAAGAAACATACCATCGACGTGGTGGTGGACCGCTTCAAAGTACGTGCCGATCTTCAGCAACGTCTGGCAGAGTCTTTCGAAACGGCTCTCAAACTTGCCGACGGCATCGCCCTGGTAGCGCCGATGGACGACGAAGCCGGCGAAGAGACGATCTTCTCAGCACGCTTCGCCTGCCCTGTCTGCGGCCACGCGATCAGCGAGCTTGAGCCCAAGCTGTTTTCCTTCAACAACCCTGCGGGCGCCTGCCCGACCTGTGACGGGTTGGGGGTCAAACAGTTCTTCGACATCAAGCGACTGGTCAATGCAGAGCTGACCCTGGCCGAAGGCGCCATACGCGGCTGGGACCGACGGAACGTCTACTACTTCCAGATGCTGGGGTCGCTGTCGAAACATTACGGCTTCAGCCTGGAAGTCCCGTTCAAGGAACTCCCGGCCGACCAGCAGAAGATTCTGCTCAGCGGCAGCGGCACGCAAAAGGTCGATTTCCGCTACCTGAACGACCGTGGCGATATCGTCAAGCGCGCGCATCCTTTCGAAGGTATCGTGCCTAACCTCGAGCGCCGCTATCGCGAAACAGAATCGGCCACCGTGCGCGAAGAGCTGGCCAAGTTTCTCGGCACCCAGCCGTGCCCGGACTGCCGTGGTACGCGTTTGCGTCGCGAGGCTCGGCATGTCTGGGTAGGCGAGAAGACCCTGCCGGCCGTGACCAGCCTGCCCATCGGCGACGCCACCGATTATTTCGAAGTGCTCAAGCTGACCGGCCGCCGGGGCGAGATCGCCGACAAGATCCTCAAGGAAATCCGCGAGCGGCTTCAGTTCCTGGTGAACGTCGGCCTGGACTACCTCACGCTGGATCGCAGCGCCGACACGCTATCAGGCGGCGAGGCGCAACGGATTCGACTTGCGAGCCAGATCGGCGCCGGCCTGGTTGGGGTCATGTACATCCTCGACGAGCCGTCCATCGGCCTGCACCAGCGTGACAATGATCGCCTGCTCGGCACCCTCAAGCATCTGCGTGACATCGGCAATACCGTGATCGTGGTCGAGCATGATGAAGATGCCATTCGCCTCGCGGACTACGTGGTAGATATCGGCCCGGGCGCCGGCGTGCATGGCGGCCATATCGTGGCCGAAGGTACGCCGCAGGAGGTGATGGCGCATCCTGATTCGGTTACCGGCAAGTACCTGTCCGGACGGGTCAAGATCGAGGTGCCGGCCAAGCGTACCCCGCGTAACAAGAAGCTGTCCCTGACCCTCAAAGGCGCACGCGGCAACAACCTGCGCGACGTGAACCTGGAGATTCCGATCGGACTGCTGACCTGTGTCACGGGCGTTTCCGGCTCCGGAAAGTCGACGCTGATCAACAACACGCTCTTCCCGCTCAGCGCCACGGCGCTCAACGGCGCGACCACGCTGGAAGCGGCCACTTATGACAGCATCAAGGGCCTGGAGCATCTCGACAAGGTCGTGGATATCGACCAGAGCCCTATCGGCCGGACGCCTCGCTCGAACCCGGCGACCTATACCGGGTTGTTCACGCCGATTCGCGAGTTGTTCGCCGGGGTGCCGGAGTCGCGCTCGCGCGGTTATGGCCCAGGCCGGTTCTCGTTCAACGTCAAGGGCGGCCGCTGCGAAGCCTGTCAGGGCGATGGTCTGATCAAGGTCGAAATGCACTTCCTGCCGGACATCTACGTGCCGTGCGACGTCTGCAAGAGCAAGCGTTATAACCGTGAAACCCTCGAAATCAAGTACAAGGGCAAGAACATTCACGAGACCCTGGAAATGACCATCGAAGAAGCCCGTGAATTCTTCGATGCCGTTCCAGCACTGGCGCGCAAGCTGCAGACGCTGATGGATGTGGGGCTCTCCTATATCAAGCTCGGACAGTCGGCGACGACTCTCTCAGGCGGAGAGGCCCAACGGGTCAAGCTCTCCCGCGAGCTGTCCAAGCGCGACACGGGCAAGACGCTGTACATCCTTGACGAACCTACCACCGGGCTGCACTTCTCCGATATCCAGCAATTGCTGGACGTGCTCCACCGTCTGCGGGATCACGGCAATACCGTCGTGGTCATCGAGCACAACCTCGATGTCATCAAGACCGCCGACTGGCTGGTGGACCTGGGACCGGAAGGTGGCTCGCGTGGCGGACAGATCATCGCGACGGGTACCCCGGAACAGGTCGCCGAGATGAAGCAGTCCTACACCGGCCACTATTTGAAACCACTGCTATTGCGAGACAAGGCGTGAGTTAAACGCAGGAGCGTGCAGGCAATAAAAAAGCCCCCGGCATTTCGATGCACGGGGGCTTTTCTTTGTTGCACTCGGCGATCAGTACTGCGATTGCAGATAGTTCGGCAGTCCGATCGACTTGATCAAGCGCAACTGCTGCTCCAGCCAGTAGGCATGGTCTTCTTCCGTATCAGCCAGCTGGGCACGCAGGATGTCACGACTGATGTAGTCATTGTGCTGCTCGCACAGCTCGATGCCTTTGCAGAGCGCGGCTCGTACTTTGTATTCAAGACGCAAATCGCTCGCAAGCATCTCCGGCACAGTAGTGCCGACGTCCAGGTCATCCGGACGCATGCGCGGAGTCCCTTCGAGCATCAGAATCCGGCGCATCAGCGCATCAGCGTGCTGCCCTTCTTCTTCCATTTCGTGATTGATGCGCTCGTAGAGCTTGGCGAAGCCCCAGTCTTCGTACATGCGCGAGTGGATAAAATACTGATCACGCGCAGCCAGTTCGCCAGTGAGCAATGTGTTGAGATAATCGATTACGTCTGGATGGCCTTGCATCGCGCCAGATCTCCTTGCTGAAAGGCCATAGTTTGAACCAAGCGCCGGATCAGGTCACTGATAAAAACGCAATAAACAGACAACAGGCATCGATTTTCGGCCATCCAGAAGCGAAAAACCGCCCAATTGAGGGCGGTTCTGTTTATCACTTCGACTTAGCCAAGTGTAACGCCCAAGGCCTTGGCGATGCCTTCGCCATAAGCAGCGTCAGCCTGGTAGAAGTACTGCAGCTGGCGCTGCACCACGTCGCTGCTGACCCCTGCCATTGCCCCGGCGATGTTGCTGATCAGCAAAGCCTTCTGCTCATCGCTCATCAGGTTGAAGAGCTTACCGGCCTGAGAGTAATAGTCGGTGTCTTCACGATGGTCGTGACGGCCCGCCGCGCCGCTCAGAGCCAAGGCAGGCTCGGCATAGCGAGGATCCTGCTTGGGCGCATCGGCATAGCTGTTCGGCTCGTAATTAGGCGCAGCGCCGCCGTTGCTGCCGAACGCCATCGAACCATCACGCTGGTAACTGTAAACCGGGTTACGCGGCGAGTTGATCGGCAGCTGCTGGTGGTTGGTACCGACACGGTAGCGGTGCGCGTCCGCATACGCAAACACACGGCCTTGCAGCATACGGTCAGGTGACAGACCTACACCCGGGACCATATTGCTCGGGCCGAACGCCGCCTGCTCGACCTCGGCGAAGTAATTCAGCGGGTTGCGGTTGAGCTCAAGCTCGCCGACTTCGATCAGCGGAAACTCTTTCTGCGACCAGGTCTTGGTCACGTCGAACGGGTTTTCGTGGTGGTTGGCCGCTTGCTCTTCGGTCATCAGCTGAATGCAGACCTTCCACTTGGGGAAGTCGCCACGCTCAATGGCTTCGAACAGATCGCGCTGGGCGTAATCCGGATCGGTACCGGCGATACGAGCGGCATCCGCTGGAGCGAGGTTCTTGATGCCCTGCAGGGTTTTGTAGTGCCATTTCACCCAATGACGCTGGCCGTTGCCGCTGATGAGGCTGTAGGTGTGGCTACCGAAGCCGTGCATGTGGCGATAGCCATCCGGAATACCGCGGTCGGAAAACAGGATGGTGACCTGATGCAGGGCCTCTGGCGAGTGCGACCAGAAGTCCCACATCATCTGCGCGCTCTTCAGATTGCTCTGCGGCAGACGCTTCTGAGTGTGGATGAAATCCGGGAATTTGAGCGGGTCGCGAATGAAGAACACGGGGGTGTTGTTACCCACGATGTCCCAGTTACCTTCTTCGGTATAGAACTTGACCGCAAAGCCACGTGGGTCGCGTTCAGTATCGGCGGAGCCGCGCTCGCCACCGACTGTGGAAAAGCGCAGGAAGATCGGCGTCTGCTTACCAACGGTGTCGAACAGTTTTGCGCTGGTGTAGGGAGTGATATCGCGGGTGACAGTGAATGTACCGTGGGCGCCCGAGCCTTTCGCGTGAACGCGGCGCTCTGGGATATTCTCACGGTTGAAGTGGGCGAGCTTCTCGATCAGATGAAAATCGTCCAGTAGCAAAGGCCCACGAGGACCTGCAGAACGGGAGTTCTGATTGTCTGCGACCGGTGCACCACTGGCAGTCGTAAGGGTTTTGTTCTGGCTCATGCGATCTCTCTCGGTAGGCTGCCGGCTGTCCCGGCTTGAGCGAGAGTATTATTCAGATCAATCAATCCCTTCAAATTCATTAAGTTTTTTTAAGCAATAGCTTTTAATAATTACAGAAAACAAAAAACCGGGCGCTGGGCCCGGTTTCTTGTTCAAGACTGATGTCTTATTCAGCGGCTTCTACAGAACCACCGACAGGACGATCAACCAGCTCGACGTACGCCATAGGCGCGTTGTCGCCAGCGCGGAAACCGCACTTGAGGATACGCAGGTAGCCGCCCTGACGGGTTGCATAGCGCTTGCCCAGATCGTTGAACAGCTTGCCGACGATTTCTTTCGAACGGGTACGGTCGAAAGCCAAACGACGGTTAGCTACGCTGTCTTCCTTGGCCAGGGTGATCAGCGGCTCGGCAACGCGGCGCAGTTCCTTGGCTTTCGGCAGGGTAGTTTTGATCAGCTCGTGCTCGAACAGCGACACTGCCATGTTTTGGAACATGGCCTTACGGTGCGAGCTGGTACGGCTCAGGTGACGTCCACTTTTACGATGACGCATGGTTCATTCCTTACCAAACTGACGTTCGGTGATTACGACGATCAGGCCGTAGCCTTGTCGTCCTTCTTAAGACTTGCCGGCGGCCAGTTGTCGAGGCGCATGCCGAGGGAGAGACCACGGGAGGCCAGAACATCTTTGATCTCAGTCAAAGACTTCTTCCCAAGGTTTGGAGTTTTCAACAGCTCTACTTCGGTACGCTGAATCAGGTCGCCGATGTAGTAGATGTTCTCCGCCTTGAGGCAGTTAGCCGAACGTACAGTCAGTTCCAAATCGTCAACCGGACGGAGCAGGATCGGATCGATCTCGTCTTCCTGTTCGATTACCACTGGCTCACTGTCACCCTTGAGGTCGACGAACGCAGCCAACTGCTGTTGCAGGATGGTTGCAGCACGACGGATGGCCTCTTCAGGATCCAGGGTACCGTTGGTTTCCAGATCAATAACCAGCTTGTCCAGGTTAGTACGCTGCTCGACACGGGCGTTTTCCACCACGTATGCGATACGACGTACCGGGCTGAACGAAGAGTCGAGCTGCAAGCGACCAATGCTGCGGCTTTCGTCTTCATCGCTTTGACGCGAGTCTGCCGGCTCATAACCACGACCACGAGCTACGACGAGCTTCATGTTCAGGACGCCGTTAGACGCCAGGTTAGCGATTACGTGATCGGGATTAACGATCTCGACATCATGATCCAGCTGAATATCGGCAGCGGTAACCACCCCCGAACCCTTCTTCGACAAGGTCAGCGTAACTTCGTCTCGACCGTGCAGCTTGATAGCCAGACCTTTAAGGTTCAACAGGATTTCAATGACGTCTTCCTGTACACCTTCGATGGCGCTGTACTCGTGGAGCACACCGTCAATCTCGGCCTCGACTACTGCACAGCCGGGCATGGAGGACAACAGAATGCGGCGAAGCGCGTTGCCCAGGGTATGGCCGAAACCACGCTCGAGAGGCTCGAGCGTGATTTTGGCGCGGGTTGGACTGACAACCTGCACATCAATGTGGCGGGGTGTCAGGAACTCATTTACCGAAATCTGCATGGATGCACCTATTTTCTAGCCCTTACTTGGAGTAGAGCTCGACAATCAGGCTTTCGTTGATGTCGGCGGATAGATCACTGCGAGCTGGAACGTTCTTGAAAACGCCCGACTTCTTCTCAGTGTCTACTTCTACCCATTCTACGCGGCCACGCTGGGCACACAGTTCGAGAGCCTGGACAATACGCAGCTGATTCTTGGCCTTTTCGCGGATAGCGACGACGTCACCAGCGCGTACTTGGTAAGAAGGAACGTTAACGGTCTTGCCGTTGACGCTGACCGACTTGTGCGAAACCAGCTGACGCGATTCGGCACGAGTCGAGCCGAAGCCCATGCGGTATACGACGTTGTCCAGACGGCATTCGAGCAGTTGCAGCAGGTTTTCACCGGTTGCACCTTTCTTGCCGGCGGCTTGCTTGTAGTAGCCGCTGAACTGACGCTCGAGAACACCGTAGATACGACGTACTTTTTGCTTTTCACGCAGCTGGGTGCCGTAATCGGACTGGCGACCGCGGCGCTGACCGTGGATGCCTGGAGCTGCTTCGATGTTGCACTTGGATTCGATAGCGCGAACGCCGCTCTTCAGAAAGAGATCGGTGCCTTCACGACGAGCAAGTTTGCATTTTGGACCAATGTAACGAGCCATTTCTTACAGTCTCCTGGATTACACGCGGCGCTTCTTCGGCGGACGGCACCCGTTGTGCGGGATTGGCGTCACGTCGGTGATGCTGGCGATCTTATAGCCACAGCCGTTCAATGCACGGACAGCGGATTCACGACCTGGGCCTGGACCCTTGACATTGACGTCGAGGTTCTTCAGACCGTACTCCAGCGCAGCTTGACCAGCGCGTTCAGCAGCTACCTGAGCAGCGAACGGCGTGGACTTGCGGGAACCACGGAAACCCGAACCGCCGGAGGTAGCCCAGGACAGAGCGTTACCTTGACGATCGGTGATGGTGACGATGGTGTTGTTAAAAGACGCGTGGATGTGGGCGATGCCATCAACCACTGTCTTTTTAACTTTTTTACGAGGACGAGCAGCAGGTTTTGCCATGACTAAATTCCTGTCGTTGCGCTGGTGCGATTACTTGCGGATCGGCTTACGCGGACCTTTGCGAGTACGCGCGTTGGTCTTGGTACGCTGACCGCGAACCGGCAGACCACGACGATGACGCAGACCGCGGTAGCAGCCCAGGTCCATCAAGCGCTTGATTTTCATGTTGATTTCGCGACGCAGGTCACCTTCAGTGGTGAACTTCGCCACTTCGCCACGCAGCTGTTCAATCTGCTCGTCGCTCAGATCCTTGATCTTCGCAGCCGGGTTTACCCCGGTGGTCGCACAGATTTTCTGTGCGGTGGTGCGACCAACACCATAGATGTAGGTCAGCGAGATAACAGTATGCTTGTTATCTGGAATGTTAACGCCTGCAATACGGGCCATTCAGTGGGACTCCAATTGACAGCTACCTACGCCCCGGAAGCCAAGAAATAGGGCGCGAGATAATATCGCTGTAGTAACGATTAATCAACCCAGCAGCGCACTAGCTGCTGGGCTTGAGCACAAATCACAATCAGCCTTGGCGCTGCTTATGACGTGGTTCCGCGCTGCAAATTACTCGAACCACACCTTCGCGGCGAATAATCTTGCAGTTACGGCACAGCTTTTTCACCGATGCACGAACTTTCATCACCAACTCCTCGAACCTTATGGGTGCTTCAGCGCAGCATGCCGCCGCTGCCGTAGCCCTTCAGGTTGGCTTTCTTCATCAGGGATTCGTACTGGTGCGAAACGAGGTGAGATTGCACTTGAGACATAAAGTCCATCACAACCACGACCACGATCAGCAACGAGGTCCCGCCAAGGTAGAACGGTACGTTTGCCGCGACCACCAGGAACTGGGGAAGCAGACACACGGCCGTCATATAAAGAGCACCGAACATGGTCAAGCGGGTCAGAACGCCATCAATGTAGCGCGCAGACTGCTCGCCTGGACGAATGCCCGGAATAAAGGCACCGGACTTCTTCAGGTTTTCCGCTACGTCTTTCGGATTGAACATCAACGCCGTATAGAAGAAGCAGAAGAAAATAATCCCTGCACTAAACAGCAGAATATTCAACGGCTGACCAGGAGCGATCGACTGCGAGATGTCCTGCAACCAGCCCATACCTTCAGACTGACCGAACCAGGAACCCAACGAAGCCGGGAACAGCAAGATGCTGCTCGCAAAAATGGCCGGAATCACACCAGCCATGTTTACTTTCAGCGGCAAGTGGCTGGTCTGCGCAGCGAAGACCTTACGGCCCTGCTGACGCTTGGCGTAATGAACAGCGATACGACGCTGACCACGCTCAATGAACACCACGAAACCGATAATCGCTACTGCCAGCAGACCGATGGCGACCAAAGCGAAAATGTTGATATCACCCTGACGTGCAGACTCGAAAGACTGCCCGATCGCCCTCGGAAGACCGGCGACGATACCCGAAAAAATCAGCATCGAGATACCGTTGCCAACACCGCGCTCAGTAATCTGCTCGCCCAGCCACATCATGAACATTGCACCGGCCACGAAGGTGGTGACAGCCACGAAATGGAAACCCAGGTCGCCAGAGAAAGAGACGCCCTGCCCCGCCAAGCCAACGGACATGCCGATCGCTTGAACCAGAGCCAGGACGACGGTGCCATAGCGGGTGTACTGGCTGATCTTGCGACGACCAGCCTCACCTTCCTTCTTCAACTGCTCCAGCTGCGGGCTGACTGCGGTCATGAGCTGCATGATGATCGAAGCCGAGATGTACGGCATGATCCCCAGTGCAAAAATGCTCATCCGCTCCAGCGCGCCGCCGGAAAACATGTTGAACAAGCTAAGAATGGTCCCCTCATTCTGTCGAAACAGTTCCGCCAGACGGTCGGGGTTGATACCTGGAACTGGGATATGCGCACCTATCCGGTAGACGATAATCGCCAGGAACAGGAAACGCAGTCGAGCCCAGAGCTCGGACAACCCGCCTTTGCTGAGCGCTGAGAGAGCACCTTGCTTAGCCATTTATTCCTCGAACTTGCCGCCAGCTGCTTCGATAGCCGCGCGCGCACCCTTGGTGGCGGCGATACCCTTGATGGTGACAGCGCGAGTAACTTCGCCCGACAGCATGATTTTCACGCGCTGTACGTTCTGGTTAATCACGTTGGCATCTTTCAGGGACTGCACAGTTACGATGTCGCCTTCCACTTTAGCCAGCTCGGACAGACGCACTTCTGCGCGATCCATGGCCTTCAGGGATACGAAACCGAACTTCGGCAGACGGCGATGCAACGGCTGTTGGCCGCCTTCGAAACCTGGAGCAATGGTGCCACCGGAACGGGAGGTCTGACCTTTGTGACCGCGGCCACCAGTCTTACCCAAACCGCTACCGATACCACGGCCCGGACGATGCTTCTCGCGACGGGAACCCGGCGCAGGACTCAGATCATTGAGTTTCATCGATTAACCCTCGACTCGCAGCATGTAGTAAGCCTTGTTGATCATCCCGCGATTCTCGGGAGTATCCAGTACTTCTACAGTGTGACCGATGCGACGCAGACCCAGACCCTTAACGCACAGTTTGTGGTTAGGGATACGGCCGGTCATGCTTTTGATCAGCGTTACTTTAACGGTAGCCATGATCAGACGATCTCCTCAACGCTCTTGCCGCGCTTGGCAGCAATGGATTCAGGAGACTGCATGCCCTTCAGACCCTTGAAAGTGGCGTGAACCACGTTTACAGGGTTAGTCGAGCCGTAGCACTTGGCCAGAACGTTCTGGACACCAGCCACTTCCAGCACGGCGCGCATGGCGCCGCCGGCGATGATACCGGTACCTTCGGAAGCAGGCTGCATGTACACCTTCGAAGCGCCATGAGCGGACTTCATTGCGTACTGCAGAGTGGTGCCGTTCAGATCCACCTGGATCATGTTGCGGCGAGCAGCTTCCATCGCTTTCTGGATTGCAGCAGGCACTTCACGTGACTTGCCACGGCCGAAGCCAACACGCCCTTTACCATCACCTACCACGGTCAACGCGGTGAAAGTGAAGATACGGCCGCCTTTTACGGTTTTGGCCACGCGGTTAACTTGAACCAGCTTCTCGATGTAGCCTTCGTCGCGTTTTTGGTCGTTATTTGCCATAACTTAGAACTCCAGCCCGCCTTCACGAGCAGCATCAGCCAGCGCTTTGACACGGCCGTGGTACTTGAAGCCAGAACGGTCGAAAGCCACTTGCGATACGCCCGCGGCTTTAGCGCGCTCGGCGACCAGCTTGCCAACCTTAGTGGCCGCGTCGATGTTGCCGGTGGCACCATCACGCAGTTCTTTGTCCAAAGTCGAGGCGCTTGCCAGGACTTTGCTGCCGTCGGCCGAAATGACCTGGGCATAAATGTGCTGCGAAGAGCGGTGCACGCAGAGACGAACGACTTCGAGTTCGTGCATCTTCAGGCGTGCTTTGCGAGCGCGACGCAGTCGGGTAACTTTTTTGACGGTCATTTGCTATGCCCTACTTCTTCTTGGCTTCTTTACGACGGACGACTTCGTCCGCGTAACGCACACCCTTACCTTTGTAAGGCTCAGGACGGCGGAAGTCGCGGATCTCAGCGGCCACTTGACCAACCAACTGCTTGTCGATACCACGAATCAGGATATCGGTCTGGTTGGGGGTCTCAGCGGTGATGCCATTCGGCAGTTCGTAATCCACAGGGTGCGAGAAGCCAAGTGCCAGGTTCAGGACCGAGCCTTTTGCCTGCGCCTTGTAACCAACACCGACCAGCTGCAGCTTGCGTTCGAAGCCTTGGCTAACGCCCTGGACCATGTTGCTGACCAGTGCACGGGTGGTGCCAGACATCGCGCGGGCTTGCTGATCGCCGTTGCGAGCAGCAAAACGCAGCTCACCAGCTTCTTCAACAATCTCAACAGACGAATGGACGTTCAGTTCCAGAGTGCCCTTGGCACCCTTCACCGAAAGCTGCTGACCGACGAGTTTGATCTCGACGCCGGCTGGCAACTTAACGGGGTTCTTAGCTACGCGTGACATGCTTATCCCCCCTTAGAACACAGTGCAAAGCACTTCGCCGCCGACACCGGCAGCGCGCGCAGCACGATCCGTCATCACACCTTTGTTGGTGGAGACGATAGACACACCGAGGCCGCCACGTACTTTCGGCAGATCGTCGGAGGACTTGTACTGGCGCAGGCCTGGACGGCTGACGCGCTTAACTTCTTCAATGACCGGACGGCCTTCGAAGTACTTAAGCTCGATGGACAGCGAAGGCTTGGTTTCGCTGCTGATCTGATAACCCGCAATGTAACCCTCGTCCTTCAGGACTTTGGCTACAGCCACCTTCAACGTGGAAGACGGCATGCTTACGACGGGCTTTTCAGCCATCTGGGCATTACGGATACGAGTTAGCATGTCCGCTAACGGGTCCTGCATACTCATGGGCTAGACGCTCCTAATACAAAATAATTAGCCTTTCGGCTACAGCTTGTCGCAGAGATGTTCCGGGCAGGTAAAAACACGGGCTCAGGCGAGCCGGCAATTCTAGACCTCCGCCAGAAATGAATCAAGCCCCATAAGGGGCTTGATTCAAGCTCAGGCTCTACTCCCGGTCGGTTTCTGACGAAACCGCCGGGTTCGAACTTGATGTACGGCTTACCAGCTGGCCTTGACCAGACCTGGTACGTCACCACGCATTGCAGCTTGACGCAGCATGTTACGGGCGAGGCCGAACTTGCGGTATACGCCGTGCGGACGACCAGTCAGGCGGCAGCGGTTACGCATGCGCGCAGCGCTTGCGTCACGTGGCTGCTTCTGCAGAGCAACAGTGGCTTCCCAACGGGCTTCTGGACTTGCGTTCAGATCCACGATGATTGCCTTCAGCTCTGCACGCTTCTTGGCGTACTTGGCAACGGTGAGCTGACGCTTCAGCTCACGGTTCTTCATGCTCTTCTTGGCCATTTTCCTACTCCAATCAGTTGCGGAACGGGAATTTGAAAGCACGCAGCAGTGCGCGGCCTTCTTCATCGTTCTTGGCAGTGGTGGTCAGGGTAATGTCCAGACCGCGGAGAGCATCGATCTTGTCGTAGTCGATTTCCGGGAAGATGATCTGCTCTTTTACGCCCATGCTGTAGTTGCCACGACCGTCGAAGGACTTGGCATTCAGGCCGCGGAAGTCGCGGACCCGAGGCAGGGAGATCGACAGCAGACGATCCAGGAATTCATACATACGGTCACGGCGCAGAGTCACCTTGACACCGATCGGCCAGCCTTCGCGGACTTTGAAGCCAGCGATGGATTTCCGAGCGTGAGTCACAACGACTTTCTGACCGGTGATCTTTTCCAGGTCGGCAACAGCGTTTTCGATGACTTTCTTGTCACCGATCGCTTCACCCAGACCCATGTTCAGGGTGATTTTGGTAACGCGCGGAACTTCCATCACGTTCGCCAGCTTAAGTTCTTCCTTAAGCTTCGGAGCGATTTCCTTCCGGTAAATCTCTTTTAGTCGTGCCATGGTCTTCTACCTAGCAGTGTTCAAGCATCAACCGCTTTTTGGGTCGACTTGAAGACACGAATTTTCTTACCGTCTTCTACTTTGAAACCAACGCGGTCAGCCTTGTTGGTTTCGCCGTTGAAAATGGCGACGTTGGAAGCGTGCAGAGGCGCTTCTTTCTCGACGATACCGCCTTGTACGCCCGACATCGGGTTAGGCTTGGTATGACGCTTCACCAGGTTGACACCACCAACGACCAGACGGTCGTCAGCGAGAACCTTGAGCACCTTACCGCGCTTGCCTTTGTCTTTGCCGGCGATCACGATGATCTCGTCGTCACGACGAATCTTTTGCATGTCGGATCTCCTTACAGCACTTCTGGGGCGAGCGAGACGATCTTCATGAACTTCTCACTACGAAGTTCACGGGTCACTGGCCCAAAGATACGGGTGCCGATCGGCTCTTGCTTGTTGTTCAGCAGAACAGCAGCGTTGCCATCGAAGCGGATGATGGAGCCGTCTGCACGACGAACACCGTGGCGAGTGCGGACTACGACAGCAGTCATCACCTGGCCTTTCTTCACCTTACCGCGCGGAATTGCTTCCTTGACGGTCACTTTGATGATGTCACCGATACCAGCGTAACGACGATGGGAGCCACCCAGCACCTTGATGCACATAACGCGGCGAGCGCCGCTGTTATCGGCCACATCGAGCATGGATTGAGTCTGAATCATATAATTTCTCCGACCCCTAGCCCTTAGACTTCCACAGCGCGTTCGAGAATATCAACCAGTGCCCAGGACTTGGTCTTGGCTACCGGACGAGTTTCACGAATCGTGACCTTGTCGCCGATATGGCACTGATTGCTTTCGTCGTGCGCGTGCAGCTTAGTCGAACGCTTAACGTATTTACCGTAGATTGGGTGCTTTACGCGACGCTCAATCAAAACGGTGATGGTCTTGTCCATCTTGTCGCTGACGACGCGGCCGGTCAGCGTGCGGACGGTTTTTTCGGCTTCAGCCATGATTACTTACCTGCCTGCTGGTTGAGCACAGTCTTCACGCGAGCGATGTCACGCTTAACTTGCGAGAGCAGGTGAGACTGCCCCAACTGGCCAGTTGCTTTCTGCATGCGCAGATTGAACTGGTCGCGCAGCAGGCCGAGCAGTTGCTCGTTCAGCTGCTGTGCTGATTTTTCACGAAGTTCATTCGCTTTCATCACATCACCGTCCGCTTAACAAAGGAGGTGGCGAGCGGCAGCTTTGCAGCGGCCAGGGCGAATGCCTCACGCGCCAGCTCTTCAGAAACACCCTCGATTTCGTACAGGACTTTGCCTGGCTGAATCTGGGCTACCCAGTACTCGACGTTACCCTTACCTTTACCCATACGAACTTCGAGGGGCTTCTTGGAAATAGGCTTGTCCGGGAATACACGGATCCAGATCTTACCGCCACGCTTAACGTGACGGGTCAGTGCACGACGCGCTGATTCGATCTGACGAGCGGTGAGACGACCACGAGCTACAGACTTCAGCGCGAACTCGCCGAAGCTGACTTTGCTACCGCGCAGTGCCAGACCACGGTTGTGGCCGGTCATCTGCTTGCGGAACTTCGTACGCTTTGGTTGCAACATTTGGCGTACCCCTTACTTAGCAGCTTTTTTACGAGGCGCTGGTGCTTGCGGCTTCAGCTCTTCCTGGCGACCACCAATTACTTCGCCTTTGAAGATCCAAACCTTTACACCGATCACACCGTAGGTGGTGTGAGCTTCGTAGTTGGCATAGTCGATGTCGGCACGCAGGGTGTGCAGTGGCACACGACCTTCGCGATACCATTCAGTACGTGCGATTTCAGCACCGCCGAGACGACCGCTCACTTGGATTTTGATGCCCTTGGCACCAATGCGCATTGCGTTCTGTACGGCACGCTTCATAGCGCGACGGAACATTACACGGCGCTCCAGCTGCTGAGCTACGCTCTGGGCAACCAGCATACCGTCGAGCTCCGGCTTGCGGATCTCTTCGATATTGATGTGCACAGGCACACCCATTTGCTTGGTCAGGTCCTGACGCAGTTTTTCAACATCTTCACCTTTCTTGCCGATCACGATGCCGGGACGAGCGGTGTGGATGGTGATACGTGCTGTTTGAGCCGGACGATGGATATCGATACGGCTAACGGACGCGCTTTTTAGTTTGTCTTGGAGATACTCACGCACCTTCAGATCTGCGAGCAAATAGTCCGCATAAGTCTTACCGTCTGCGTACCAGACGGAGGTGTGCTCCTTGACGATTCCCAGGCGAATGCCAATGGGATGTACTTTCTGACCCATCTCTTCGACTCCGTTACTTGTCAGCAACCTTGACAGTGATATGGCAAGACCGCTTGACGATGCGATCAGCCCGGCCCTTGGCACGTGGCATGATGCGCTTCAGCGAACGCCCTTCGTTGACGAAAACGGTGGAGACCTTCAGGTCATCAACGTCTGCGCCTTCGTTATGCTCGGCGTTGGCTACAGCCGACTCCAGCACTTTCTTCAGGATCTCGGCGGCTTTCTTACTGCTGAAAGCCAACAGGTTGAGCGCTTCGCCCACCTTCTTCCCGCGGATCTGGTCGGCGACCAAGCGGGCTTTCTGGGCGGAGATTCGAGCGCCCGACAACTTAGCGGCTACTTCCATCGTTCCTTACCCCTTAACGCTTGGCTTTCTTGTCTGCCACGTGCCCACGATAAGTGCGGGTACCGGCAAACTCGCCCAGTTTATGGCCGACCATGTCTTCGCTCACGAGAACGGGTACATGCTGACGACCGTTATGCACAGCAATGGTCAGACCGACCATTTGTGGCAGGATCATCGAACGACGCGACCAGGTCTTAACTGGTTTGCGATCGTTCTTTTCCGCCGCCACTTCGATCTTCTTCAGTAGGTGAAGATCAATAAAAGGACCTTTTTTCAGAGAACGTGGCACTGTCGTATCCCTCTATTTACTTGCGACGACGGACGATCATTTTGTCGGTACGCTTATTACCACGAGTCTTCGCGCCCTTAGTCGGGAAGCCCCACGGCGATACCGGATGACGACCACCGGAGGTACGACCTTCACCACCACCATGTGGGTGGTCAACCGGGTTCATGGCAACACCACGAACGGTTGGGCGAACGCCACGCCAGCGTTTGGCACCAGCTTTACCCAGGGAACGCAGGCTGTGCTCGGAGTTCGAGACTTCGCCCAGCGTTGCACGGCATTCAGCCAGTACTTTACGCATTTCACCGGAGCGCAGACGCAGAGTAACGTACACACCTTCACGAGCGATCAGCTGAGCCGAAGCACCAGCGGAACGTGCGATCTGTGCGCCTTTACCTGGCTTCAGCTCGATACCATGTACGGTGCTACCAACTGGAATGTTGCGCAGCTGCAGGGTGTTACCCGGCTTGATCGGTGCCAGAGCGCCCGAGATCAGCTGGTCGCCAGCGCTCACGCCTTTAGGAGCGATGATGTAGCGGCGTTCACCATCTGCGTACAGCAGCAGAGCGATGTGAGCAGTACGGTTTGGATCGTATTCGATACGCTCGACGGTGGCAGCGATGCCATCCTTGTCGTTGCGACGGAAGTCGACCAGACGGTAATGCTGCTTATGACCACCACCCACGTGACGTGTAGTGATACGGCCATTGTTGTTACGACCACCGGACTTCGATTTTTTCTCGAGCAGCGGTGCGTGAGGAGCGCCTTTATGCAGCTCCTGGTTGACCACCTTGACCACAAAACGGCGGCCAGGGGAAGTCGGTTTGCATTTAACGATTGCCATGATGCGCCCCTTCCTTACTCAGCACTGCTGCTGAAATCGAGATCTTGGCCTGGCTGAAGGGAGATAACTGCCTTCTTCCAGTCATTACGCTTGCCCAGACCGCGAGCAGTGCGCTTGCTCTTACCCAGAACATTCAGGGTAGTGACACGCTCTACTTTCACGCTGAACAGGCTTTCGACGGCCTTCTTGATTTCCAGCTTGGTTGCATCGGTTGCAACTTTGAAAACGTACTGGCCTTTCTTGTCAGCCAGACCTGTGGCCTTCTCGGAAACGTGCGGGCCAAGTAGAACTTTAAATACGCGTTCCTGGTTCATCCCAGCAGCTCCTCGAATTTCTTCACGGCCGACACAGTGATCAACACTTTGTCGTATGCGATCAGACTAACTGGATCGGAACCCTGGACGTCACGAACATCAACGTGCGGCAGGTTGCGAGCAGCCAGGTACAGATTCTGGTCAACAGCGTCAGACACGATCAGGACGTCAGTCAGGCCCATGCCATTCAGCTTGTTCAGCAGGTCTTTGGTCTTCGGCGCTTCAACAGCGAAGTCCTGAACGACAACCAGACGGTCGGTACGGACCAGTTCAGCAAGGATGGAGCGCAGAGCTGCGCGATACATCTTCTTGTTGAGCTTCTGGGTGTGATCTTGAGGACGAGCTGCGAAAGTAGTACCACCGCCGCGCCAGATCGGGCTACGGATAGTACCGGCACGAGCACGGCCAGTACCCTTTTGACGCCATGGGCGCTTACCGCCACCGGATACGTCAGAACGGGTTTTCTGCTGCTTGCTGCCCTGACGACCGCCAGCCATGTAGGCCACGACTGCCTGGTGCACCAGCGTCTCGTTGAATTCGCCGCCAAATGTCAGTTCGGAAACTTCGATTGCCTGAGCGTCATTTACATTTAATTGCATGTCAGCTTCCCCTTAACCGCGAGCCTTGGCTGCCGGACGCACAACCACGTTGCCGCCAGTAGCGCCAGGAACAGCGCCCTTGACCAACAACAGATTGCGTTCAGCGTCCACGCGCACTACTTCGAGGGACTGCACGGTCACGCGCTCAGCGCCCATGTGACCGGACATTTTCTTGCCCTTGAATACACGACCAGGAGTCTGGCACTGGCCGATAGAACCTGGAACGCGGTGGGAGACGGAGTTACCGTGGGTGTTATCCTGACCACGGAAATTCCAGCGCTTGATCGTACCCTGGAAGCCTTTACCCTTGGACTGACCGGTTACATCAACCAGTTGACCAGCAGCGAAGATTTCAGCGTTGATCTGATCGCCGGCCTGGTAGTCGCCTTCTTCAAGACGGAATTCCATGACGGTACGACCGGCGGCTACGTTCGCCTTGGCGAAGTGACCAGCCTGAGCAGCTGTAACACGCGAAGCGCGACGCTCACCGACAGTGACTTGCACTGCACGATAGCCATCGGTTTCTTCGGTTTTGAACTGAGTGACGCGATTCGGCTCGATCTCAATGACCGTGACCGGAACGGAGACACCTTCTTCGGTGAAAATACGGGTCATACCGCATTTACGACCGACTACACCAATAGTCATGTTGTAAACCTCATGAGTGTACGGGGCTTTCACCCGCTATGGCCGCCCATTTCAGAGCGTTACACGACCAAGACCCGAGTCTTAGCCGAGGCTGATCTGTACTTCCACACCGGCCGCAAGATCGAGCTTCATAAGAGCATCAACGGTTTTATCCGTTGGCTGGACGATGTCCAGAACACGCTTATGAGTACGGATCTCGTACTGGTCGCGCGCGTCTTTGTTGACGTGCGGGGAAACCAGAACGGTGAACCGCTCTTTACGGGTCGGCAGTGGGATCGGACCACGCACCTGTGCCCCAGTACGTTTCGCGGTTTCCACGATTTCCTGGGTTGATTGGTCGATCAGGCGATGGTCAAAAGCCTTCAACCTGATACGGATTTGCTGATTTTGCATTGGATTCCAGACTCCGATTGCTGTTCCCACCGAGCGCAATACGCCCGATTAAAGGAGGCGCAATTCTATAGACGACCTACCACAGTGTCAACCCAATAAAAAAGCCCCCGCAAGCGGGGGCTTTTTCATGAATCAACGCTTAGGCGATGATTTTGGCTACGACGCCAGCACCGACGGTACGACCGCCTTCACGGATAGCGAAACGCAGACCGTCTTCCATTGCGATTGGCTTGATCAGGGTAACGGAAACCTTAACGTTATCACCTGGCATAACCATTTCTACGCCTTCCGGCAGTTCGCAGCTACCGGTTACGTCGGTAGTACGGAAGTAGAACTGTGGACGGTAGCCTTTGAAGAACGGAGTGTGACGACCGCCTTCTTCCTTGCTCAGAACGTAGATTTCAGCTTCGAACTGAGTGTGCGGCTTGACGGTGCCTGGCTTGACCAGAACCTGGCCACGCTCAACGTCGTCACGCTTGGTGCCACGCAGCAGAACGCCGCAGTTCTCACCAGCACGGCCTTCGTCCAGCAGCTTGCGGAACATTTCAACGCCAGTGCAAGTAGTCTTGGTAGTGTCGCGCAGACCTACGATTTCTACTTCTTCCTGGATCTTGATGATACCGCGCTCAACACGACCGGTAACAACAGTACCGCGACCGGAGATCGAGAACACGTCTTCGATTGGCATCAGGAACGGCTTGTCGATAGCACGCTCAGGCTCTGGGATGTAGGTATCCAGAGTCTCAACCAGCTTCTTGACAGCAGTGGTGCCCATCTCGTTGTCGTCTTGGCCGTTCAGAGCCATCAGAGCCGAACCGATGATGATCGGAGTGTCGTCGCCCGGGAAGTCGTAGGTGCTCAGCAGGTCACGAACTTCCATCTCGACCAGTTCCAGCAGCTCAGCGTCGTCAACCATGTCAGCCTTGTTCAGGAAGACAACGATGTACGGAACGCCAACCTGACGGGACAGCAGGATGTGCTCACGGGTTTGTGGCATCGGACCATCGGCAGCCGAGCAGACCAGGATAGCGCCGTCCATCTGGGCAGCACCGGTGATCATGTTCTTGACGTAGTCGGCGTGGCCTGGGCAGTCAACGTGCGCGTAGTGACGAATGTTCGAATCGTACTCTACGTGTGCGGTGTTGATGGTGATACCACGAGCTTTTTCTTCTGGTGCGCTGTCGATCTTGTCGAAGTCAACACGAGCCGAACCGAAAACTTCGGAGCAGACGCGAGTCAGAGCAGCGGTCAGAGTGGTTTTACCGTGGTCAACGTGACCGATGGTGCCAACGTTGACGTGCGGTTTGTTACGTTCAAATTTTTCTTTAGCCACGACAGTGAACTCCTAGCCTAAAGGGGCTGAATCAGCCTTGTTTTTTAACGATAGCTTCGACGACATTCGACGGAGCTTCGGAGTATTTGGAGAATTCCATAGAGTAGCTCGCGCGACCCTGGGACATGGAACGAACGTCGGTCGCATAACCGAACATCTCGCCCAGCGGAACTTCGGCGCGGATGACCTTGCCGGAGACCGTATCTTCCATACCCTGGATCAGACCACGACGACGGTTCAGGTCTCCCATCACGTCACCCATGTAGTCCTCAGGTGTAACAACTTCAACCTTCATGATCGGCTCAAGTACAACACCACCGCCTTTGGCAGCGAGTTGCTTGGTCGCCATGGAGGCTGCCACCTTGAACGCCATCTCGTTGGAGTCGACGTCGTGGTAAGAACCATCAAAGACGGTTGCTTTCAGACCGATGAGCGGATAGCCGGCAACGACGCCGTTCTTCATCTGCTCTTCGATGCCTTTCTGAATAGCAGGGATGTATTCCTTCGGAACCACACCACCTACTACCTCGTTGGTGAACACCAACCCCTCAGTGATGTTGCCCTTGTCGTCCACGTCAGGCTGCGAGAAACGAATCCAGCAGTGACCGAACTGACCGCGACCACCGGACTGACGAACGAATTTACCTTCGATCTCAATGTTGTCCTTGGTGATCTTCTCGCGGTAGGAAACCTGAGGCTTACCGATGTTGGCTTCGACGTTGAACTCACGGCGCATCCGGTCAACCAGGATGTCCAGGTGCAATTCGCCCATGCCGGAGATGATCGTCTGACCAGTCTCTTCGTCGGTCTTGACGCGGAAAGACGGGTCTTCCTGAGCGAGTTTGCCCAGTGCGATACCCATTTTTTCCTGGTCGTCCTTGGTCTTCGGCTCAACAGCTACCGAGATGACCGGCTCCGGGAAGTCCATCCGCTCGAGGATGATCGGCTTCTCGAGCGAGCAGAGGGTTTCACCAGTGGTGACGTCCTTCATGCCGATCAAGGCCGCGATGTCGCCCGCGCGAACTTCTTTGATCTCTTCACGGCTGTTGGCGTGCATCTGAACCATACGGCCCACACGCTCTTTCTTGCCTTTTACGGAGTTCAGGACAGCATCGCCCGAGCTCAGTACGCCGGAGTAAACGCGCGCAAAGGTGATCGAGCCGACGAACGGGTCGGTTGCGATCTTGAACGCCAGCGCCGCGAACGGCTCGGAGTCGTCTGCGTGGCGCTCGGACTTCGGCGCATCTTCGTCTTCCACGTGATCCGGGTGGATACCCTGGATCGCAGGAATTTCGGTCGGAGCAGGCAGGTAGTCGATAACGGCGTCGAGAACCAGGGGCACGCCCTTGTTCTTGAACGAGGAACCGCAAACAGCCAGGACGATTTCGCCAGCGATAGTACGCTGACGCAGCGCCGCCTTGATTTCCTCGGTGGTGAGCTCTTCACCTTCGAGGTACTTGTTCATCAGCTCTTCGGTCGCTTCAGCCGCAGCTTCGATCATGTTGCTGCGCCATTCTTCAGCCAGCTCCTGCAGCTCGGCAGGGATCGGCTCACGGCGAGAAGTCATGCCCTTGTCAGCGTCGTCCCAGTACACCGCTTCCATGGTGATCAGATCGATCTGACCCTGGAAGTTGTCTTCTGCACCGATGGCCAGCTGGATCGGCACCGGGGTGTGACCCAGGCGCTGCTTGATCTGACCGATCACGCGCAGGAAGTTCGCACCGGCACGGTCCATCTTGTTCACGTAAACGAGACGCGGAACGCCGTACTTGTTGGCCTGACGCCATACGGTTTCGGACTGAGGCTCAACACCGGAGGTGCCGCAGAACACTACGACAGCGCCGTCGAGCACACGCAGCGAACGCTCTACTTCAATGGTGAAGTCAACGTGGCCGGGGGTGTCGATGATGTTGAAGCGGTACTTGTCGAACTGCTTGTTCGAACCAGCCCAGAAGGCGGTAGTAGCAGCGGAAGTAATGGTGATACCCCGCTCCTGCTCCTGCACCATCCAGTCCATGGTCGCAGCGCCGTCGTGCACTTCGCCCATCTTGTGATTTACGCCAGTGTAAAAAAGGACGCGCTCGGTGGTGGTGGTTTTACCAGCATCCACGTGAGCCACGATACCAATGTTACGGTAGCGGTTAATCGGAGTAGTACGAGCCATAAAGCCCTCGCAAAATTAGTGACGCTGAATTTAGAAGCGGTAGTGCGAGAAAGCCTTGTTGGCTTCGGCCATACGGTGCACGTCTTCACGCTTCTTGACCGCAGCACCTTTGCCTTCAGCGGCGTCCAGCAGTTCGCCAGCCAAACGCAGAGCCATGGACTTCTCACCGCGCTTGCGCGCGAAGTCTACCAGCCAACGCATTGCCAGAGCATTACGACGGGACGGACGAACTTCGACAGGAACCTGGTAAGTAGCACCGCCAACACGGCGCGACTTTACTTCGACCAGCGGAGCGATGGCGTCGAGAGCTTTCTCGAAGATTTCCAGGGGGTCGCTGTTCTTGCGTTCTTTAACCTTGTCCAGCGCGCCATAAACGATACGCTCGGCAACGGCTTTCTTGCCGCTTTCCATCACGTGGTTCATGAACTTCGCCAGGATCTGGCTTCCGTATTTTGGATCGTCAAGCACTTCGCGCTTGGCTGCTACACGTCTTCTTGGCATGGATAAGCCCTCAAACGGTCTTCAGGTTAGCCCGGGACAACCATCCCCAGAGGAATGCGCCCGACCTTACTCTTATCGACTCAGAAAAATAGAAATCTGCAATTTTACCCAGGAGCCAAAGACTACTTAGGCTTCTTGGTACCGTACTTGGAACGACCCTGGTTACGGCCTTTGACGCCGGAGGTATCCAGAGAACCACGAACGGTGTGATAACGAACACCTGGCAAGTCTTTTACACGACCGCCGCGAATCAGTACCACGCTGTGCTCTTGCAGGTTGTGGCCTTCACCACCGATGTACGAGGAAACCTCGAAACCGTTGGTCAGACGCACACGGCATACTTTACGCAGTGCCGAGTTAGGTTTTTTCGGCGTGGTGGTATACACACGAGTGCACACACCGCGACGCTGCGGGCAGTTCTGCAGCGCAGGTACGTCGGATTTCTCGACGATACGCTTGCGCGGCTGACGTACCAGCTGGTTGATAGTTGCCATCTACTAGCTCCACTGTTGTCTTGCGACGCTATTGTCTTACAAGAAAAGCAAATGACAGGGCGCAAGCCCCGCCAAATTTAGGGGTACAAGAGTCTAAAGAGGATTCTGCCCCCAGTCAAGACAGCGCCCTGACGCGCCCCGCCGCTACCGTCGAGCTGTTGTCGTCGGTAGCGGCGGGTCAAACATCAGGGCTCAGTCTCAATTACCGCTGGAGTTGAGCGCCTCGGTCAAAGCCGCTTCAACTTCGCTTGCGCTCACGCGCAACGGCTTGTCGATATCGCGGCGACGCTTGCGCTCGCTGTGATACGCCAGACCGGTACCGGCCGGGATCAGACGACCCACGACCACGTTCTCCTTCAGGCCACGCAGGTAATCGCGCTTGCCGGTTACCGCTGCTTCGGTCAGTACGCGGGTTGTCTCCTGGAAGGAGGCCGCGGAGATGAACGATTCAGTCGACAGCGACGCCTTGGTGATACCCAGCAGGACGCGCGTGAACTTCGAGATGAACTTGTCTTCGGTGCTCAGACGCTCGTTCTCTACCAGCACGTGAGTCAGTTCCATCTGGTCGCCCTTGATGAAGCTGGAATCACCCGACTCGGAGATCTCGACCTTACGCAGCATCTGACGCAGGATGGTCTCGATGTGCTTATCGTTGATCTTCACGCCTTGCAGACGGTAAACGTCCTGAATCTCGTTGACGATGTACTTGGCCAGCGCGCTCACACCCAGCAGACGCAGGATGTCGTGCGGATCGCTAGGACCGTCCGAGATGACTTCGCCGCGGTTTACCTGTTCGCCTTCGAAGACGTTCAGGTGGCGCCACTTCGGAATCAGCTCTTCGTACGGATCGCTACCGTCGTTCGGCGTAATGACCAGACGGCGCTTGCCCTTGGTTTCTTTACCGAATGCGATGGTACCGCTGACTTCCGCCAGGATCGACGCCTCTTTCGGACGACGAGCTTCGAACAGGTCGGCAACACGCGGCAGACCACCGGTGATGTCACGGGTCTTCGAAGTTTCCTGTGGAATACGAGCGATAACGTCACCGATCGCGATCTGTGCACCGTCCGCCACACCTACCAGGGCGTTAGCCGGCAGGAAGTACTGAGCAGGTACGTCGGTACCCGGCAGCAGCAGATCCTTGCCATCCAGGCCGACCATCTTGACGGCCGGACGAATGTCCTTGCCGGCAGCTGGACGATCCTTGACGTCGAGCACTTCAATGTTGGTCATACCGGTCAATTCGTCTGTTTGACGCTTGATGGTGATGCCTTCTTCCATGCCTACGTAGGTAACGGTACCTTTCATCTCGGTAACGATCGGGTGAGTGTGCGGATCCCACTTGGCCACGATAGAGCCAGCGTCGACCTTGTCGCCTTCCTTCACCGAAATCACTGCACCGTACGGCAGCTTGTAACGCTCGCGCTCACGACCGAAGTCGTCCGCAATTGCCAGCTCACCGGAACGGGAAACCGCAACCAGGTGACCGTCGACACGCTCAACGTGCTTCAGGTTGTGCAGACGGACGGTACCGCCATTCTTCACCTGAACGCTGTCAGCGGCCGAAGTACGGCTTGCCGCACCACCGATGTGGAACGTACGCATGGTCAGCTGGGTACCCGGCTCACCGATCGACTGTGCAGCGATAACGCCGACAGCTTCACCGATGTTGACCAGATGACCACGAGCCAGATCACGGCCGTAGCACTTGGCGCAAATGCCGTAGCGGGTTTCACAGCTGATCGGCGAACGTACGACGACTTCGTCGATGCTGTTCAGCTCGATGAACTCGACCCACTTCTCGTCAACCAGGGTGCCAGCCGGCACGATGACGTCTTCGGTGCCAGGCTTGAATACGTCACGAGCCATTACACGGCCCAGTACGCGCTCGCCCAGCGGCTCGACGACGTCACCGCCTTCGATGTGCGGAGTCATCAGCAGACCGTGTTCGGTGCCGCAGTCGACTTCGGTCACGACCAGATCCTGCGCGACGTCTACCAGACGACGAGTCAGGTAACCGGAGTTCGCGGTCTTCAGTGCGGTATCCGCCAGACCCTTACGAGCACCGTGAGTCGAGATGAAGTACTGGAGTACGCTCAGACCTTCACGGAAGTTCGCGGTGATCGGCGTCTCGATGATGGAGCCGTCCGGCTTGGCCATCAGACCACGCATACCGGCCAGCTGACGGATCTGGGCCGCGGAACCACGCGCACCGGAGTCAGCCATCATGTACATCGAGTTGAACGATTCCTGATCGACTTCTTCGCCATGGCGGTCGATGACCTTCTCTTTCGAGAGGTTGGACATCATCGCCTTGGAGACTTCGTCGTTCGCCTTGGACCAGAGGTCGATCACCTTGTTGTACTTCTCGCCCTGGGTGACCAGGCCGGAAGCGTACTGGCTTTCGATCTCTTTCACTTCGTCAGTGGCCGCATTGATGATGCGAGCCTTCTCGTCCGGGATAACGAAGTCGTTAACGCCGATCGATACGCCGGAAATGGTCGAGTAAGCGAAACCGGTGTACATCAACTGGTCAGCGAAGATGACGGTCTCTTTCAGACCAACCACGCGGTAGCACTGGTTGATCAGCTTGGAGATCGCCTTTTTCTTCATCGGCTGGTTGACGACGTCGTAGGACAGGCCGGCCGGAACCACCTGGAACAGCAGCGCACGGCCGACAGTGGTGTCGACGATACGGGTGTTCTTGACGCTGCCACCATCACGATCGTTGACGGTTTCCTGGATACGAACCTTGACCTTGGCGTGCAGTGCTGCCTCGCCGGCGCGGAACACACGGTCCACTTCCTGCAGGTCAGCGAATACACGACCTTCGCCCTTGGCGTTGATCGCTTCACGGGTCATGTAGTACAGACCTAGTACAACGTCCTGGGACGGAACGATGATCGGCTCACCGTTCGCAGGCGACAGGATGTTGTTGGTCGACATCATCAAAGCGCGAGCTTCGAGCTGAGCTTCCAGGGTCAGAGGCACGTGAACGGCCATCTGGTCACCGTCGAAGTCGGCGTTGTACGCGGCACAGACCAGCGGGTGCAGCTGAATCGCCTTACCTTCGATCAGAACCGGCTCGAATGCCTGGATACCCAGACGGTGGAGCGTAGGCGCACGGTTGAGCAGTACCGGGTGTTCGCGAATCACTTCGGCGAGAACGTCCCAGACTTCCGGCAGCTCGCGCTCGACCATCTTCTTGGCAGCCTTGATGGTCGTGGCCAGGCCACGCATTTCCAGCTTGCCGAAGATGAACGGCTTGAACAGTTCCAGAGCCATCTTCTTCGGAAGACCGCACTGGTGCAGACGCAGGGTCGGACCTACGGTAATTACCGAACGACCGGAGTAGTCGACGCGCTTACCGAGCAGGTTCTGACGGAAACGACCTTGCTTACCCTTGATCATGTCAGCCAGGGATTTCAGAGGACGCTTGTTGGAACCGGTGATCGCACGACCGCGACGGCCGTTGTCGAGCAGCGCATCGACAGCTTCCTGCAACATACGCTTTTCGTTGCGCACGATGATGTCCGGAGCGGACAGATCGAGCAGACGCTTCAAGCGGTTGTTACGGTTGATCACTCGACGATACAGATCGTTGAGGTCGGAAGTCGCGAAGCGGCCGCCGTCCAGAGGAACCAGTGGACGCAGATCTGGCGGCAGAACCGGCAGAACGGTCAGCACCATCCACTCTGGAAGGTTGCCGGAACCCTGGAAGGCTTCCATCAGCTTCAGACGCTTGGACAGCTTCTTGATCTTGGTTTCGGAGTTGGTCTGCGGAATCTCTTCGCGCAGGCGGCCGATTTCGTGCTCCAGATCGATAGCGTGCAGCAGCTCACGAACGGCTTCCGCACCCATGCGGGCGTCGAAGTCGTCACCGAACTCTTCCAGCGCTTCGAAGTATTGCTCGTCGTTCAGCAGCTGACCTTTTTCCAGCGTGGTCATGCCCGGATCGATAACGACATAGCTCTCGAAGTAGAGAACGCGTTCGATATCACGCAGGGTCATGTCCATCAGCAGGCCGATACGGGACGGCAGTGACTTCAGGAACCAGATGTGAGCGACCGGCGAAGCCAGTTCGATGTGAGCCATACGCTCGCGACGAACCTTGGCCAGCGCGACTTCAACGCCGCACTTCTCGCAGATCACGCCACGGTGCTTGAGGCGCTTGTACTTACCGCACAGGCACTCGTAATCCTTGACCGGGCCAAAGATCTTGGCGCAGAACAGACCGTCACGCTCAGGCTTGAACGTACGGTAGTTGATGGTTTCCGGCTTTTTAACTTCACCGAACGACCACGAACGGATCATCTCAGGCGACGCAAGCCCGATGCGGATCGCGTCGAATTCTTCGACTTGACCCTGGTTTTTCAGCAAATTCAGTAGGTCTTTCAAGGCCTTTCCTCCTGGCGGAGCAAGGAGGGGGCGTTGCCGCCCCGCTCCAGATCACGTCACGTGTTATTCGGTTTCCAGATCGATATCGATACCGAGCGAACGGATTTCTTTGATCAACACGTTGAAGGACTCGGGCATGCCCGGCTCCATACGGTGATCGCCGTCCACGATGTTCTTGTACATCTTGGTACGACCGTTCACATCGTCCGACTTCACTGTGAGCATTTCCTGCAGAGTGTAAGCCGCGCCGTATGCTTCCAGCGCCCAGACCTCCATCTCCCCGAAACGCTGACCACCGAACTGCGCCTTACCACCCAGCGGCTGCTGGGTAACCAGGCTGTACGAACCCGTGGAACGCGCGTGCATCTTGTCGTCCACCAGGTGGTTCAGTTTCAGCATGTACATGTAGCCAACGGTTACCGCACGCTCGAACTTGTTGCCGGTACGGCCATCGAACAGCTGCATCTGGCCGCTCTCCGGCATATCTGCCAGCTTGAGCATCGCCTTGATTTCGCGTTCCTTGGCACCGTCGAACACCGGAGTCGCCATTGGCACGCCGTTGCGCAGGTTCTTCGCCAGATCCAGAACTTCCTGGTCGGAGAACTCGTCCAGGTTTTCCTGGCGGCCGCCGATCTCGTTGTAGATCTCGGTCAGGAACTTGCGCAGCTCGACCACTTTACGCTGCTCTTCGAGCATGCGGTTGATCTTCTCGCCCAGCCCCTTGGCCGCAAGGCCCAGGTGGGTTTCGAGGATCTGGCCAACGTTCATACGCGATGGTACGCCCAGCGGGTTGAGTACGATGTCCACCGGAGTACCGTTGGCGTCGTGCGGCATGTCTTCAACCGGCATGATCACGGAGACCACACCTTTGTTACCGTGACGACCGGCCATCTTGTCACCCGGCTGGATGCGACGGCGGATTGCCAGGTAGACCTTGACGATCTTCAGGACGCCTGGTGCCAGGTCATCGCCCTGCTGCAGCTTGCGCTTCTTGTCTTCGAACTTGTCGTCCAGCAGACGGCGACGATCGACGATGTACGCCTGAGCCTTTTCGAGCTGCTCGTTCAGAGCATCTTCGGCCATGCGCAGTTTGAACCACTGACCGTGCTCCAGACCGTCCAGGACTTCATCGGTGATGTCCTGGCCTTTCTTCAGGCCGGCGCCGCCTTCGACCTTGCGGCCAACCAGCGCAGCACGCAGACGCTCGAAGGTCGCGCCTTCGACGATGCGGAACTCTTCGTTCAGGTCCTTGCGGATCTCGTCCAGCTGGGCCTTCTCGATGGACAGTGCACGAGCATCGCGCTCGACGCCGTCACGGGTGAAGACCTGAACGTCAATGACAGTACCCTTGGTGCCGGTTGGCACGCGCAGGGAGGTGTCCTTCACGTCGCTCGCCTTCTCACCGAAGATCGCGCGCAGCAGTTTTTCTTCCGGCGTCAGCTGGGTTTCGCCTTTCGGGGTAACCTTGCCGACCAGAATGTCGCCCGCGCCGACTTCGGCACCGACGTAAACGATACCGGCCTCGTCCAGCTTGTTCAGCGCAGCTTCACCCACGTTCGGGATGTCCGCGGTGATTTCTTCCGGGCCAAGCTTGGTGTCACGCGCCACACAGGTCAGTTCCTGAATGTGGATCGTGGTGAAACGGTCTTCCTGAACGACGCGCTCCGACAGACAGATGGAGTCTTCGAAGTTGAAGCCGTTCCAGGCCATGAACGCGATGCGCATGTTCTGACCCAGTGCCAGTTCACCCATGTCGGTGGACGGGCCGTCGGCCATGATGTCGCTGCGCTGAACGCGATCGCCTTTGCTCACCAGCGGACGCTGGTTGATGCAGGTGTTCTGGTTCGAACGGGTGTACTTGGTCAGGTTGTAGATATCTACACCCGCTTCGCCCGGCTCGACTTCATCGTCGGCAACACGAACCACGATACGGCTGGCATCGACGGAATCGATCACGCCGCCACGACGAGCCACGACGCAAACGCCGGAGTCGCGCGCCACGTTGCGCTCCATGCCGGTACCTACCAGCGGCTTGTCGGCACGCAGGGTCGGTACAGCCTGACGCTGCATGTTGGAACCCATCAATGCACGGTTGGCGTCGTCGTGCTCGAGGAACGGAATCAACGATGCCGCGACGGAAACGACCTGCTTGGGCGAAACGTCCATCAGGGTCACATCGGCCGGCGCCTTGACGGTGAATTCGTTCAGGTGACGTACGGCGACCAGCTCGTCGATCAGTTCCTGCTTTTCGTTCATTGCAGCCGAGGCCTGTGCAATGACGTGATCGGCTTCTTCGATCGCCGAGAGGAACACGATTTCGTCGCTGACCAGACCGTCTTTCACCACGCGGTACGGGCTTTCGAGGAAGCCGTACTGGTTGGTGCGAGCGTAGGCTGCCAGGGAGTTGATCAGACCGATGTTCGGACCTTCCGGCGTTTCGATCGGGCACACGCGACCATAGTGAGTCGGGTGGACGTCACGAACTTCAAAGCCGGCTCGCTCACGAGTCAGACCGCCTGGGCCGAGTGCGGAAACACGGCGCTTGTGGGTGATCTCGGACAGCGGGTTGTTCTGGTCCATGAACTGGGACAGCTGGCTGGAACCGAAGAACTCTTTCACCGCGGCCGCAACAGGCTTGGCGTTGATCAGGTCCTGAGGCATCAGGCCTTCGCTTTCCGCCATCGACAGACGTTCCTTGACCGCACGCTCGACGCGCACCAGGCCAACGCGGAACTGGTTCTCGGCCATTTCACCTACGCAGCGAACACGACGGTTACCCAGGTGGTCGATGTCGTCGACGATGCCCTTGCCGTTACGGATGTCCACCAGCGTCTTGAGGACGGCAACGATGTCTTCCTTGTTCAGCACGCCCGAACCTTCGATCTCGGTGCGACCGATACGACGGTTGAACTTCATCCGGCCTACAGCCGACAGGTCGTAGCGCTCTGGGCTGAAGAACAGGTTGTTGAACAGGGTCTCGGCAGCATCCTTGGTCGGCGGCTCACCTGGACGCATCATGCGGTAGATCTCGACCAGTGCTTCCAGCTGATTGCTGGTAGAGTCGATCTTCAGCGTGTCGGAGATGAACGGACCGCAGTCGATGTCGTTGGTGTACAGAGTCTCGATCCGTACAACCTGAGCCTTGGCGATCTTGGCCAGGATCTCGGTGTTCAGCTCGGTGTTGCACTCGGCGATGATTTCGCCGGTCGCCGGATGCACGATGGCCTTGGCGGTCGTACGACCCAGGACATAGTCCAGAGGTACGTCCAGCTCTTTGATGCCGGCTTTTTCCAGCTGGTTGATGTGGCGCGCGGTAATACGGCGGCCCTGCTCGACGATGACCTTGCCCTTGTCGTCCTGAATGTCCAGAACGGCAACTTCACCACGCAGGCGCTGAGGCACCAGCTCCAGGCTCAGGCTCTCGCCGCGAACGTGGAATACGTTGGTGGTATAGAAGGCGTCGAGCACTTCTTCAGTGGTGTAGCCCAGCGCGCGCAGCAGCACGGACGCAGGCAGCTTGCGACGACGGTCGATACGGACGAATACACAGTCCTTCGGATCGAACTCGAAGTCCAGCCACGAACCACGGTAAGGAATGATGCGAGCGGAGTAGAGCAGCTTGCCGGAGCTGTGCGTCTTGCCACGGTCGTGGTCGAAGAATACGCCAGGCGAACGGTGCAGCTGAGACACGATAACGCGCTCGGTACCGTTGATGACGAAGGTACCGTTCTCAGTCATCAGGGGGATTTCACCCATGTAGACTTCTTGCTCTTTGATGTCCTTGATCGCTTTGTTCGACGATTCTTTGTCGAAAATGATCAGACGAACCTTGACTCGCAGAGGTACAGCGTAAGTCACACCGCGCAGCACGCACTCTTTGACATCAAATGCCGGTTCGCCCAAGCGATAACCCACATACTCCAGCGCAGCATTGCCGGAGTAGCTGATGATCGGGAAAACGGATTTGAAGGCTGCATGCAGACCGACGTCGCGGAACTGATCTTTGGTCGCTCCCGCCTGCAGGAATTCGCGATACGAATCCAGCTGGATGGCCAGGAGATACGGCACATCCATTACGTCCGGCAACTTGCTAAAGTCCTTGCGGATACGTTTTTTCTCAGTATATGAGTAAGCCATCAGCGTTCCCCAGCTTGGTCACCTGCTTGTTTGGCTCCCTCCGACGGAAGCAGCCGAAAAATCTTGCAAACCCCATGGTTTGCGCCACCTCACCGGTGGGTCCTGCACGTTATCGACGTCGACCTGGTCGACCGTCTATAACGGAAAAAGGCCGGTGGCAAAAGCCACCAGCCATCAGCCTTTCGCTTAACGCTTGGGCTGGACGCTCAAGGTCGATGCTTATTTCAGCTCGACTTTAGCGCCTGCTTCTTCCAGAGCGGCCTTGGCCTTGTCTGCTGCGTCTTTAGCAACAGATTCCAGGACCATTGCTGGAGCGCCGTCAACGACTGCCTTGGCTTCTTTCAGGCCCAGACCGGTCAGTTCACGAACTGCCTTGATCACGTTGACTTTCTTCTCGCCAGCTTCGGTCAGCATGACGTTGAATTCGGTTTGCTCTTCAACAACTGCAGCAGCAGCAGCTGGACCAGCCGAAGCGGCTGCAGCGGTAACACCGAACTTCTCTTCGAAAGCCTTGATCAGTTCTACAACCTGCAGAACGGACATTTCAGCTACGGCGTTAAGGATATCGTCTTGAGAGATGGACATGACTCAATTTCCTGAATTGGGGGACGGCCTCTGCGACCATCAAAATAAACAAAAATACGCGAAAGGAGATGCTTCAGCCTCAGGCTGCAGCGGCTTCCTTCTGATCGCGAACAGCCGCCAGAGTACGAGCCAACTTGCTGGTAGCGCCTTGCATCACGCTCATCAGCTGGGAAATTGCTTCGTCACGGGTCGGCAGGCTTGCCAGTACGTCGATCTGATTAGCTGCGAGGAACTTGCCCTCGAACGCAGCTGCCTTGATCTCGAACTTGTCCTGACCTTTGGCGAACTCTTTGAACAGACGGGCAGCAGCGCCCGGATGCTCGTTGGAGAATGCGATCAAGGTCGGGCCGGTGAACACGTCGTTGAGGACACTGAATTCAGTGTCGGCAACAGCGCGCTTGAGCAGGGTGTTACGTACGACACGTACATAAACGCCAGCTTCACGAGCCTCTTTACGGAGTCCGGTCATAGCGCCGACTGTCACACCACGGGCATCAGCCACGACAGCGGACAGACCAGCTTTGGCAGCCTCGTTGACTTCAGCGACGATGGCCTTCTTGTCTTCGAGTTTAATTGCCACGGGTTTAACTCCTGCTTGTTACCGTTTCATCCAACCGGAGTCAGATGTCGTTTTGGTGTCTGATTCGGTAAGGAACCGGGAGCACCATCTGCGTAGGCTTGTGGTTTAAGACTTGCGTCGCCTACGGTCTTGGATAGCCCCCGCCAGGCAGGGACCCCAATCTTGGAAAGGCACGGCGTACCGTGCCGATCTGTCTTACGCGTCCAGCGAACCCTGGTCGATGACCAGGCCTGGGCCCATGGTGGTGCTCAGGGTAACGCGCTTGACGTAGATACCTTTCGACGAAGCTGGCTTGATACGCTTGAGGTCAGCGATCAGCGCTTCAACGTTTTCCTTCAGCTTGACAGCGTCGAAACCGACCTTGCCAACGGAAGTGTGGATGATGCCGTTCTTGTCGGTGCGGTAGCGAACCTGACCAGCCTTGGCGTTCTTGACAGCGTTGGCTACGTCTGGAGTCACGGTACCGACTTTCGGGTTAGGCATCAGGCCACGTGGACCCAGAACCTGACCCAGCTGACCGACAACGCGCATGGCATCCGGGGAAGCGATGACGACGTCATAGTTCAGATCGCCGCCCTTCATTTCAGCAGCCAGATCATCCATACCAACGCGATCGGCGCCGGCAGCCAGAGCAGCTTCGGCAGCCGGGCCCTGGGTGAAGACAGCAACGCGTACGGTCTTGCCAGTGCCGTGCGGCAGCACGGTAGCGCTACGTACGACCTGGTCGGATTTACGCGGGTCAACGCCCAGGTTTACAGCAACGTCTACCGACTCGCTGAACTTGACGGTCGACAGCTCGGCCAGCAGAGCGGCGGCGTCGACGAAGTTGTAGACCTTGCCAGCTTCAACCTTGCCAGCGATTGCCTTTTGACGCTTGGTCAACTTAGCCATTACACACCCTCCACGTTAAGGCCCATGCTACGAGCGGAACCGGCGATGGTACGCACGGCCGCTTCCATGTCAGCTGCAGTCAGATCCGCATTTTTTACTTTTGCGATTTCTTCGAGCTGAGCACGGGTAACGGTGCCGACTTTAACGGTGTTCGGGCGAGCCGAGCCGCTGGTCAAACCTGCTGCTTTCTTCAGCAGAACCGACGCAGGTGTACTCTTGGTTTCGAAAGTGAAGCTACGGTCGCTGTAGACAGTGATGATCACTGGAGTCGGCAAGCCTGGCTCAAGACCCTGAGTACGGGCGTTGAACGCTTTGCAGAATTCCATGATGTTCACACCGTGCTGACCCAGAGCCGGGCCGACTGGCGGGCTAGGGTTAGCCTGAGCGGCCTTCACTTGCAGCTTGATGTATGCAGTTATCTTCTTGGCCATGAGGCACTCCAATTACGGGTACAAGCGCCAATACAGGCTCCCCGGCTTATGACACGTATATCCCAGTGACGAAAAAACCCCACAGCCTTAGACTGCGGGGTGTGGGATTCCAGCTCAGTTATGCCTTTTCGACCTGACTGAACTCCAGCTCTACCGGAGTAGAACGACCGAAAATGAGCACAGCCACCTGGATCCGGCTCTTTTCGTAGTTAACTTCTTCGACAGTACCGTTGAAGTCAGCGAACGGACCATCGGTAACCCGAACGACCTCACCCGGCTCGAACAGTGTCTTCGGCTTCGGCTTGTCACTACCGTCGGCGACGCGACGCAGGATTGCCTCAGCTTCTTTGTCAGTGATGGGAGCTGGCTTATCGGCAGTACCGCCAATGAAACCCATGACACGAGGCGTGTCCTTGACCAAGTGCCAAGTGCCTTCGTTCATGTCCATCTGGACCAGCACGTAGCCAGGGAAGAATTTGCGTTCGCTTTTGCGTTTCTGGCCATTACGCATTTCAACCACTTCTTCAGTGGGGACCAGAATCTCGCCAAAGCCATCTTCCATGCCTGCGAGCTTCACACGCTCGATCAACGAGCGCATTACATGCTTCTCGTAACCCGAGTAAGCATGCACTACGTACCAACGCTTAGCCACGGGACACCCTTAGCCAACTATCAAGGAAACAAGCCAGCCGAGCAGGGAATCAAGACCCCACAGCAGCAACGCCATAACCAGCACCACAGCTACAACGATCAGCGTGGTTTGCGTGGTTTCTTGGCGAGTTGGCCAAACGACTTTGCGAATCTCTGCGCGAGCTTCCTTCGCCAGAACGGAGAAAGCCTTGCCCTTGCCTGTTTGCAGCGCAACGAAGGCAGCAACAGCGGCAATCACGAGGAGAGCGAGAACACGATACAGGATCGGCTGCGCAGAGTAATACTGATTACCGACAACACCGACAACTACCAAAACGACTACCAGGAGCCACTTCAGCAAGTCAAAGCGAGAGTCCGATGCTTCAGCCTTGGGATTCATCTACGAAGATCCTGTGAAAAGAAAGCCAGATTACATCTTGGGAATCTGGCAGGTCAGGAGGGAATCGAACCCCCAACCTACGGTTTTGGAGACCGTCGCTCTGCCAATTGAGCTACTGACCTAAAACAAAATCAGGCCGACCATTATGCGGACCCGACAAGAGTTTTTCAACACCCATTTCAGCAGCCGTGAACCACCCGCCACTTCCTGGGCCAAGCGCCGTGCAAGGGCAGCACGACCGCTTAAAACAAAGGCAGATATTTGCATATCTGCCTTCGGTAATGGAGCTCTTGAGCGGATTTGAACCGCTGACCTCACCCTTACCAAGGGTGTGCTCTACCAACTGAGCTACAAGAGCGAAACACTTTGCATGAGCTGCAAACTTGGAGCGGGTAGCGGGAATCGAACCCGCATCATCAGCTTGGAAGGCTGAGGTTCTACCACTAAACTATACCCGCACGATTTGCAGATCGCGCTAAATCTGGTGGAGGGGGAAGGATTCGAACCTTCGAAGTCGTAGACGTCAGATTTACAGTCTGATCCCTTTGGCCGCTCGGGAACCCCTCCTAAGCGAGGCAGCATTCTCAACTCATGCTGCCCTTCTGTCAACCATTTTCTCATTAAAAACTTGAGGTTACATGCGTTGACACTTACAACCCCGTTCGCGTGACTTACACCACGCTGCGAAGCGGGCGCCATTCTATGCAAACTAAATGGCAGATGCAATGCCTTCGCATAACATTATTTGGTTTTTTATCTGGGGGAAATCCTGGGCCAGCTGAGCCAGCAGATCGGCGCCAATCAGACGACGACTCTCCGGCAGTACCTTCAGCCAATAGACGGAAGAGGCTCCGACCGTCTGCGCATGAAAACTCGACTGCACATCCAGGCTAGTGAGCCGCTGCTCGATCGCCCTGACCTGATCCTCGGCTGGAAGACCTCCCAGATACAGACATTCACGCGCCTCCGCCTGCCCGGAAGGACGAGACTCGCTGAGCAGCCGTATGTCCTGACCCTGGTTGCGCTGCATGGCCAGCGGCATGATTTCCTTGGGTCTGGGCGGCGCCTCCTGCTGATGCCAGATGTAGTAGAAAGCATTGAGCATCAACAGCAGCAATAACAGCCAGCGCATGTGCACCTCAGCGTAGTGGACAGGCCAATGCCAGCCCGATGAAAACCAGATCAGGAACGATTCGAGCATCTGGGAGCACGTCCCCCACGAGCGCGGCGTCGCCCCCTGTCACGAATACGCAGAAATCGCTTCCCCAGTATTCTCGCGCCAGATCAACCTGAGTGGCCGCGAATCCTCTGAGCATGAGTGAACAGCCCCGCTCCACCGCCTCGGCAGTTGCGCGACCGGGAATGAAATTCGCCAGAGCCCGTTCGGCTGTCGCATCGTCATAGCGAATGCGCCGGGTGTGCGTTCGCAGCTGGTTGCGCATCAACGGCATGCCTGGACAGATGAAACCGCCCAGGTGCTCGCCGCTCGGCGACACGAAGTCGGAAGTTACCGCAGTCCCTAGATCGAGCACCAGACAGGCTCGTTGAGCCAGGTGCCACCCACCTACCAGCGCGAGCCAGCGATCAAGCCCCAAGCGTGAGTAGTCTTCATATCCGTTGACGACTCCGGCGAGCTCCTGGGCCGGCTCTGCACATACAGCCTCGAAACCGAAAGCCTGGTTCAGCACCGCGCAAAGGCTGCGGGTCTCCTCCTCGCTTCGCACGCTGACCAGTCGGCAGGCGCTCAAGCTGAGGTCCGGAACCTGCTTGAGGTGCTCCAGGAGGGATTGATCTGAATCAACGACGCCTCCCGCAACTATCGCCACGCCGCCCTTACCGGTGACTCGCCATTTGATGAAACTGTTGCCGCAATCAAGCTCAAGAATCATTGCGCAACCTCAAGCTCAGCTCGCCGCCGCTGAAGCTTCGCTCCTCGCCATCCACGCTCAGGCGCAATGCACCCAGCCTGTCGACGCCCAGCACAACGCCCTTTATAGCGTTTTCTCCGGACAGAAGAGTCACTTCTCGACCTTGCCAGAGGTGTGCGCGCTCCCAGACCTCCTGGAAGGCAGCAAAGCCCTCCACACGATGTCGGACCAGCAGCTCTTCAAGCGTGCGGCTTATTTTTCCTGCGAGCTCGTTACGGTCCACCGGATTTCCTTGCTCGATACACATGGATGTCCAGGCTTGATCGACCTCGGTGCAATCTCGCATATTCGCATTGATCCCCACGCCGATAATCACGTGGCAGACGTCGGCCGGATCGCCTATCAGTTCGAGCAATATGCCGGCGATCTTGCGGTCACCTACGAGCACATCATTCGGCCACTTCAAACCTGCTTTCGAGACACCCATCGAGTGAAGGACTTCCATGACAGCCAGGCCTACCAACAGACTCAGGCCTTCGAGCTGACGCATTCCACCGTCTACTCGCAGCACCAGGCTGTAGTACAGATTCTCGGCGAACGGACTTACCCATTTGCGGCCGCGGCGACCTCGGCCCGCCGTCTGCTGCTCGGCCATGACCAAGAGCGGAGTATCGGCGCCCTGGGCCACCAGGCGTACTGCCTGGGCATTAGTGGAATCAACCGTTTCCTGGAGGTGAGCAGACCACGAGCTCGGGAAACCGAACTTCCTCAGGGAGTCTTCATCGAGCAGTGACAGGGGATGCGCAAGCCTGTAGCCACGGCCGCGTACTTTGTGAGTTTCTATCCCCAGCTCGGCTTCCAGTTGCTGCAACTGTTTCCAGACTGCCGCCCGGGTAATGCCCATGGCCTGCCCAAGGACTTGTCCGGAATGAAACTCGCCGTCGGCCAGTAGCTTTAACAAGGTCAGCATGTACGTCTCGCTCGGCAATGAGGGACGCATGATAGCCACGCGTACCCGCAATGCATAGGCCGCTGCATGCCCCAAAAGCAGAATGCGAAGGAGGCAGTTCTGAAACAGGACCCGGAAAAGACAAAACCCCTGACTGCATGCGCAATCAGGGGTTTCGGAATGAATCTTGACGATGACCTACTCTCACATGGGGAAACCCCACACTACCATCGGCGATGCATCGTTTCACTGCTGAGTTCGGGATGGGATCAGGTGGTTCCAATGCTCT
>NZ_JBAJGT010000022.1:0-40604 GCF_036706555.1 Pseudomonas sp. JDS28PS106
GTTGATACGCCTGAACGCCATGGCGCGGGATGGAACCCCGTGGAGGGATCAGCCGGTATGACGACGCCCGGATGAGGCGGGCTGCGCCCGCTCATCGGAGAGAGTCGAAAGACAGTTGGCTCCTACAGGTTTTCGTAGGAGCGGATTTATCCGCGAGGCGCCAGTACATCCAGCACTCTACCCGCAGGCGAATTCAGTCCACCGTTACCCCAAGCTCGGCAAGGCGCTTGAGAAACGCATCTTCGTCCAGCACCGGCAAGCCCAGCTGATTGGCTTTGGCAAGTTTCGAACCGGCTCCCGGCCCTGCCACGACCGTATGGGTCTTGGCCGAGACGGACCCAGCCACTTTGGCGCCGAGGCTTTCGAGTTTTTCCTTGGCAATGTCGCGGCTCATGATTTCCAGCGATCCGGTCAGTACCCAGGTCTGCCCGGCCAGGGGCAGGCCCTCGACTTCCTTGCGCTCGCTGCGCCAGTGCATGCCGAAAGCCATCAGTTGAGCTTCGATTGCGCGAGCACGCTCGGCGTTGACCGGCTTGTCAAAGTATTCACGCACCGCGACCGCCTGGCGCTCCGACAGGGTCTGGCGCATGTCCAGCCAGTCCGCCTCGATGATCCGGTCCAGGGTGCCGAACTTGTCGGCGAGCTTCTGCGCCGAACCGGGCCCCACGTACGGGATGTGCAGTTTGTCGATCAGCCCGCCAAGGGTCGTGCCGGCTGCCAGATCGGCGCTCAGTTCGCCCTCCTCCTGCAGCTCGAGGCCGCACTCGCCCAGCAGCGCATCGATGACATTGCGGTTGTGTTCGTCTTCGAAGAAGGCATGGATCTCGTGCGCCACTTCCTGGCCGATATCCGGCAGCCAGGTCAACACTTCCGGCAGTGCCTCCTGTACTCGCTGCAACGAACCCAGGGATCGCGCGAGCACTTTGGCGGTTTCTTCGCCGACATCCGGGATACCCAGCGCATAGATGAAGCGCGCAAGGCTCGGCTTGCGACTCTCGGCGATGGCACCAAGCAGTTTTCGGGTGGATATTTCGGCGAAGCCTTCCAGCCCGATGATCTGCTCATGACCCAGCTTGTAGAGATCAGCCGGCGAGCCGATGAGCTTTTCGTCGACCAGTTGCTCGATGGTTTTGTCGCCCAGGCCTTCGATGTCCATCGCCCGGCGCGACACGTAATGGATGATCGCCTGCTTGAGCTGCGCTGCGCAGGCCAATCGACCGATGCAGCGATACACCGCACCCTCGCTGACGGTTTCCTTGCCCTTGCTGCGCTTTATCAGCTGGGTGCGCTCCACATGGGAGCCGCAGACCGGACAGGTGCGAGGGACTTCGACCGCACGGGCGGTGTCCGGGCGACGCTCGGTCACGACCTGCACCACTTGGGGAATCACGTCTCCCGCACGACGGATGATCACCGTATCGCCGACCATCAGCCCCAGCCGCGCGACTTCATCCATGTTGTGCAGCGTCGCGTTGGCGACGGTCACGCCCGCGACCTTGACCGGTTTGAGACGTGCCACTGGTGTGACCGCCCCGGTGCGACCCACCTGAAACTCGACGTCCAGCAGCTCGGTGAGTTCTTCCAGCGCCGGGAATTTGTGGGCGATGGCCCAGCGTGGCTCGCGGGCACGAAAGCCCAACTCGCGCTGCGCCGCCAAGCTGTTGACCTTGAACACGACACCATCGATTTCGTAGCTTAGCGACAGGCGCCGCTCACCGATGTCGCGGTAGTAGTCCAGGCATTCCTCGATACCGTCCGCGAGTTTGAGCTCGCGGCTGATCGGCATACCCCATTCCTTGAGCCGATTCAGCACGCCCACGTGTGTATCGGCGATTTCTTCGGAAACCTGCCCAATCCCGTAGCAGCAGAATTCCAGCGGGCGGTTGGCGGTGATCTTCGAGTCCAGCTGGCGCAGACTGCCGGCCGCAGCGTTGCGAGGGTTGGCGAAGGTCTTGCCGCCGATTTCCAGTTGGCTGGCATTGAGCCGCTCGAACCCGGCCTTCGACATGAACACCTCGCCACGCACCTCCAGCACTTCAGGCCAGCCCGAACCATGCAGTTTGAGGGGTACGTTGCGGATCGTGCGCACGTTGACGCTGATGTCCTCGCCGGTCGTGCCATCGCCGCGGGTAGCGCCGCGCACCAGCGCGCCCTCGCGATAAAGCAGGCTCACCGCCAGGCCGTCGAGCTTGGGTTCGCAGCTGTATTGCACCCGGGCGCTCTCGCCCAGCAGATCGCCGGCCGGGATATCGAGGCCTTCGTTGACCCGGCGGCCGAAATCACGCAGGTCGGACTCTTCGAACGCGTTGCCCAGACTCAGCATCGGCAACTCATGACGCACTTGGGTGAAAGCCGACAACGCTGCGCTGCCGACGCGCTGGGTCGGCGAGTCGGGCGTTACCAGATGCGGGTTGTCCGCTTCCAGCTTCTTGAGCTCCTTGAACAGCCGATCGTATTCCGCGTCCGGAATGCTCGGCTCGTCCAGCACGTGATAACGGTAGTTGTGTTGATCCAGCTCGGCGCGCAGTTCAAGGATTCGAGTTTCGACGGCCTTCATACGGTGTTCCTTCAAAAAGCAAAAGAGCAGCCTTGGCTGCTCATTTTTGTATTAGAGGTCCACCCGACGGAGGCGCAACGCTCCCCGCTCGGGCGGATTCGCCATCCGGTGGCGATCAGCGGCGTTGAGTCAGGGCACGACGCTCGAATTCGACGATCCGCTGGCGGTAATGTTCAATGGTCTGCGCGGTCATGACACTGCGCTGGTCATCCTTGAGCTCGCCGTTCAGTTCATGGGCCAGCTTGCGGGCGGCCGCCACCATGACGTCGAACGCCTGCTTGGGATGACGAGGACCCGGCAGCCCCAGGAAGAAGCTGACGGCGCGGGTGCTGAAATGGTCGATGTCGTCCAGATCGAAAACACCCGGCTTGACCGCGTTGGCCATCGAGAACAGCACTTCGCCGTTGCCGGCCATGCTTTCATGACGATGGAAAATGTCCATCTCGCCGAACCGCAGGCCACTTTCCAGAATGTTCTGCAGCAGCGCCGGCCCCTTGAAACCACCTTCGTCGCGGGAGATCACGCTGATGACCAGCACTTCCTCGACCGGAGCCAGATCCTTGTCATCGCCGCCACGCTGAAGCTTGTCGTCGGCGATGTCATCGTCCCGCCCGGTGAACAGGCTCGGCCCGTCCATGTCCAGACTCAGGTCCGGCTCGTCCTTGCGTTTCTTCTCGTTCGCCGCGCGCTTGGGCTCGCGGGGCGTCGCGCTCATCGACGGCAGGTCCTGCTCGTCGAGCTGCGGTTCTTTCTGGGTTTCCAGTACACGGGATGGACCAAGCACTTCCGCGGAGGATGAGTCGTCATCGTCCGGCAGATTGGAGTAGCTCCGGTCGAGCCTGAATTTCAGTTTTCCCTTGCCGCCGCGCATACGGCGCCAGCCGTCGAAGAGAATACCGGCAATGACAATGATGCCGATGACGATCAGCCACTCGCGCAGACCGATTTCCATGTAATCCAGTGCCTCTAATGAAAATTCTTGAAATAAGGGCCTAAACCCCTTTAATACGTGGTGCCAAGTCTATGTTCTGACTGGCATTTTGCCCACGGGAAAATAAAAAGTGGTCACTAAACTAGCACGACCAAAGGCAACTTTACACCGTCTGTTACGTCTGTCTGCTTTGTAAATTGACAGGTATCGCACTGAAGTCACAACTTTCATCCATCCGGGGCGGTTTCATGCAGGCAAAGCCTGTCCGGCTCAGGCGTCCACGAGGGCCATCGCCTCTTCGACGTCCACGGCCACCAGTCGTGAACACCCGGGTTCATGCATGGTCACGCCCATCAATTGATCGGCCATTTCCATCGCGATCTTGTTGTGAGTGATATAGATGAACTGCACTGTCTCGGACATTTCCTTGACCAGTCGGGCGTAACGTCCGACGTTGGCGTCGTCCAGCGGCGCGTCGACTTCGTCGAGCATGCAGAACGGCGCGGGGTTGAGTTTGAAAATGGCAAACACCAGGGCCAGGGCCGTGAGTGCTTTTTCCCCGCCGGACAGCAAATGAATCGTGCTGTTTTTCTTTCCGGGCGGGCGCGCCATGATTGTCACCCCTGTATCGAGTAGATCTTCGCCCGTCAGTTCCAGATAAGCCGAGCCGCCACCGAAAACTTTTGGAAAAAGTGCCTGGATTCCACTATTTATCTGATCGAAGGTCTCCTTGAAGCGGTTGCGGGTTTCCTTGTCGATCTTGCGGATCACGTTTTCCAGGGTGTCCAGGGCTTCGACCAGATCGGCATCCTGGGCATCGAGATAGCGCTTGCGCTCGGACTGCTGCTGATACTCATCGATTGCCGCAAGGTTTATCGCACCCAGACGCTGGATGCGCGCACCAATGTTTTCCAATTGTTGCTCGGCGTCGGCTTCGCTGGCTTGCGGGGTTAACGTGGCGAGCACGCCGTGCAGGTCGTAGCCGTCTTCCAGCAACTGGTCCTGCAACGTCTTGCGACGCACGGTCAGCGACTGCCAGTCCAGACGTTGCTGTTCCAGTTGACCGCGCAACAGTTGGGCCTGTTGCTCGGCCTGAGTCCGGCGCTTCTCCACCTCGCGCAGCTCGCGGTCGGCGTCTTCCAACGCCAGTTTGGCGATGCGCATCTCGTCATCGACCACCATACGCTTTTCCAGCAATTCTTCGAGCTTGAGGCGCAGTTCTTCCAGGGGCGCGGCGCCCTCCTCCAGGTTCAAACTCAACTGCTCGCGTTTTTCGCTCAGGCGTTCGGACTGCATCTGCAAGCGCTCCAGCGCCTGTCGCGTTGAATCGTGCTGCGCCCGTAGCGAGCCCAGACGCACCGCCAGCTGGTGGCTGCGATCCTTGTGCAGACGCGCATCCTGCCGCACTCGATCCAGCCGCTCGCGCAGGCTGTCGCGCCGGGCCTGGAGAAGTTCACGCTGCTCGGTGTCCTGCGCCATCGCATCGAGCGCATCCTGCAGTTGCAAGCGCGACTCGCCCAGCTCTTCGTGCTCGATGGCGCGCTGCTCCGCCAGTTCGGCCAGTTCCTCGTCCAGACGCCCGCGGCGCAGGGTCAATTGCTCGACCTTGGCCCGCGCCGCCGACAGCTGTGCATTGAGCTCGCTGTGCTGGCGTGCCTGATCCTGCAACTGACGGCGCAGGTGCTCGCGGGTCTCTTCTTCACGGGTCTGCTGTTCGCGCAGGCTCTGCAATTGCTCGTCGAGAACGGCCAGCGCCGCTTCGCGCTCGTCCCGTTCCAGCGCCAGCGCGCCGAGTTCCTGAGCCCGGGCGAGCACGCCGCTCTGCGCCTCGCTGGCACGTCGAACGCGCAGAAAATTTCGGCCTACCCAGTAACCGTCGCGGCTGATCAGGCTCTGTCCATCGCCCAGTTGCGAGCGTCGCGACAGTGCCTCGTCGAGGGTTTCGACCGGCAGCACCTGGCCCAGCCACGCGGAGAGGTCGACGGCGCTTTGTACTTTGTCCAGCAGGCTGCCCGGCGAGGACGAGCTGCCTGGCGCACCACTGTGCAGACGCAAATCGCCCTGGCGAAAGGCGGCCAGATCCAGATCGGAGAAATCGTCCACCAGCACGGCTTGCAGGTCCGCGCCCAGCACGGCTTCCACCGCCAGTTCCCAGCCCGGCTCGACACTCAAGCCTTCGGCGAGCCGCGGCCGGTCCGCCAGTTGTTGATCGCGCAGCCACTCGGCAGTACCGGTGTCCGGGTCGAGCGCGGCCTGCTGCAAGGCTTCGAGTGACGCGAGCCGGCCATCGAGCCGTTGCAGCTCGCCCTGCGCCTGCTGCTGCGACTGCCCGGCGGCCTGCAGGTCCTGGCGCATTTGTTCCAGTCGCTCGACGGCCTGCTCTTCCGCCATTCTCAGCTCGTCGAGGGTCAGCTCGCGGGTCGCCAGCTCTTCGGTCAGCTCAAGAATCACCGCTTCTTCCGGCGCTTCGACCAGCGACTGACGCTCTTCGCCCAGACGCCGCTGGCGCTCGGCGAGGCGTTCCATGCTCTGTTCGAGCTGCTGAATCCGCGACTGCTGGACCTGTGCCTGACGCTGGGGTTCGACGGACTGCTGGTTGAACCGGTCCCACTGCTCCTGCCAGCCCTGCATGTTCGCTTCGGCGTCTTCCAGGGCAACGGCCGACTCTTCGGCGGCCGCGCTGGTCATTTCCTGTTCGGGTTCAAGCATTTCCAGCTCTTCGCCCAACGTGGCCAACAGCGTCGTGTCGTGGCCCAGATGCGATTCGGTTTCCTGGCGTGCCCGTTCGGCCTCGCGCAAGTCGTCCTGCAACTGACGCAGGCGCTGCTGACCATGCTGAATACTCTGCTCGACTCGCGCTATATCGCCGCCGACCGAGTAGAAGCGCCCCTGCACCTGGTTGAAGCGCTCGGACAGGTCGTGATGGCCGTCACGCAGGCGCTCGATACCCGCGTCGGCGTTGCGCTGCTCGGCCACCAGTGCTTCGAAGGCCACTTCTTGATCGCCGATCACCGCCTCGCGCTGTCCCACCTGCTCGTTGAGCGCCTGCCAGCGCAAGGCCGACAGCTGCGCCTTGAGCTGGCGCTCTTCGGCTTTGTATTCCTGATATTTCTCCGCGGCCTGGGCCTGCCGATGCAGGCGTTCGAGCTGGCGCTCCAGCTCTTCGCGCAAGTCAGTCAGGCGCGCCAGGTTTTCGTGGGTCCGGCGAATGCGGTTCTCGGTTTCGCGACGGCGCTCCTTGTACTTGGAAATGCCGGCGGCTTCTTCGATGAAGTTGCGCAGATCCTCGGGCTTGGCCTCGATCAGCTTGGAGATCATGCCTTGTTCGATGATCGAGTAACTGCGCGGACCCAGGCCGGTCCCCAGGAAGATATCGGTGATATCCCGGCGCCTGCACTTGGTGCCGTTCAGGTAATAGCTGTTCTGGCTGTCGCGGGTGACCTTGCGGCGAATGGAAATCTCCGCGTAGGCGGCGTATTCGCCCACCAGCGTGCCGTCGGAATTGTCGAACACCAGTTCGATGCTCGCCTGGCTTACCGGCTTGCGGCTGGTGGAGCCGTTGAAGATGACGTCCGTCATCGACTCGCCACGCAAGTTCTTGGCCGAGCTTTCGCCCATGACCCAGCGCACCGCGTCGATGATATTGGATTTGCCGCAACCGTTGGGGCCGACCACAGCCGCCATGTTGCTGGGGAAGTTCACCGTGGTGGGGTCGACGAAGGATTTGAACCCCGCCAGCTTGATGCACTTCAGGCGCATGGATTCAACCCGCGTTCAGCGCGGTCAAGACCAGCCGACAGCTGCGCTGACCGTAGCTGAGCAGCACGCTGCGCACTTTCGCCAGATCGCGGGCCAGCACCGCTTCGAGCAGCTCGTCGAACAGCGCCAGATAGCCGCTCATTTCCGCCTTGCGCTCGTCCAGCGCCAGGAAATAACTGCGGTTCATGGACGGCTGCAGGTTTTCCACCGTCTCTTGCAGATAAGGGTTGGCGGCGAACGGGTAAGCCGCGCGCATCACGTTGAAGCTCTCTTCGACGAAGCTGCGCACATCCGCGTTCTCGTGGCTGGCGCGCAGGCGAGCCTGGATGTCGAGAAACGGCAGCAGGTCTGCTTCGGTCTGCCAGCGGGTGGCGACGGCCGTAGCGAGCAGCACGTACAACTCGCTCATCAGCGTGCACAGGCTGGTGACATTGTGCGCGTCGAGCACCGTGACCTGCGCGCCGCGACGCGGCAGGATCGCCACCAGATGGCGCCGTTCCAGGATCAGCAACGCTTCGCGAACCGAGCCACGACTGACGTTCAGCGCCTGGGTGACCTTCTGCTCCTGAATGCGCTCCCCAGGCTGGAGCTCGCCGCGAATGATCCGGTCGGCGAGGTGGTGAGCGATCTGCTCGGCGAGGCTGTCCGGGGCCTTGAACGTCATGGCTGTCCTTCAGGAACGATTGAATATACAAGCCGCGGAGTGTATCGCAACGGCAGCTGTGGCGCAGGGCCATTGCATGGCGACTGCAACGAAAGATGACCAGAATCATCGCTGTTGTCGCCGCCGGGGACATCGCTGCTTACAATGCATATCCGGCCCGAACGAGACTTCGGCCGAATCGATTGCCCAATCGCTGCCCGCCGCGCCGCGACAGCCGACATGAGAATCTTATGAGTCCGAAATCAAGCCGTACCGCCTACCGCGCCTCGATCATCCACTGCATCGCCGACCCCGCCGAAGTTCCGGCCGACGACGCCTGCCGCTATTTCGCGGACGGCCTGCTGATCGTGGAAGACGGGATCGTCCAGGCAGTCGGCGAAGCCAGCGACCTGCTCGCCACGCTGGGCAGTGATGTGACCCTTGTCGAATATCCCGATGCGCTGATCACTCCCGGCTTCATCGATACCCACATCCACTTGCCACAGACTGGCATGATCGGCGCCTATGGCGAGCAACTGCTCGACTGGCTGCAGACCTATACCTTTCCCTGCGAGCGTCAGTTCCAGGACCCGGCGCACTGCGCCGAAGTCGCCGACATTTTCCTGGCCGAGCTGCTGCGCAACGGCACGACCACGGCGCTGGTGTTCGGCAGCGTGCACAAGGAATCAGTCGAGGCGCTGTTCAGCGCGGCCGAGAAGCTCGACCTGCGGCTGATCGCCGGTAAAGTGATGATGGACCGCAACGCCCCGGACTATCTGGTCGATACGCCTGAGTCGGGCTATGCCGACAGCAAGGCCCTGATCGAACGCTGGCACGGCAAGGGCCGCCTCAGCTATGCGGTCACGCCGCGCTTCGCGCCCACCAGCACCCCGGAACAACTGGCCCTGGCCGGACAGTTGCTGGGCGAATACCCCGGCTTGTACATGCAGACCCACATCAGCGAAAACCTTCAGGAAGTAGAATGGGTCAAGGCGCTGTTTCCCGAGCGCAAGCATTACCTGGACGTCTACGACCACTATCAGTTGCTGGGCGAGCGCTCGGTGTTCGCCCACGGCGTGCATCTGTGCGACGCCCAGTGCGCGCGTCTGGCCGAAACCGGCTCGGCCATCGCATTCTGCCCGACGTCCAACCTGTTCCTGGGCAGCGGCCTGTTCGATCTGCCCATGGCCGAGCGGCATCAGGTCAATGTCGGCCTGGGCACCGACGTGGGCGCGGGCACCAGCTTCTCGATCCTGCAAACCCTCAACGAAGCCTACAAGGTGATGCAGCTGCAAGGCGCACGTCTCACGCCATTCAAATCGTTGTACCTGGCTACCTTGGGCGGGGCCCGCGCCCTGCGTCTGGAAGACAAGGTCGGCAGCTTCCAGCCGGGTAACGAGGCGGACTTCGCGGTGCTGGATTACAAGGCTACCCCGCTGCTGTCCTACCGTCTCAAACAGGCGAAGGATATCGAAGAGATCCTGTTCGTGCTCATGACGCTGGGAGACGACCGGGTCGTGAGCCACACCTATGCGGCCGGGCGTCTGGTGCATCGCCGCTGACGAAAACGACACCGCGCATCGCACCGGCCAGAGCGGCGCGCGGGTATTCCGTCCCGTGCCACTTGAGCCGCCCCCTTCGAGCCAGTATCCTCCGCCGCCGCTGTCGATCGGGAACTCATTCCAGGATTCCCGCCGCCCGTTCAACCGGGCGGCCAATCGGCAGCGCGCCCGTTCCTGCCAGACACTGCCGGACCGAACCTCCAAACATTCCGAGGTTCCCGGAAGTGCGGACGGCTATTGGGCTGCGCGCCTGCCACAAGCAAGGCGAGCAGACCGACACGTTATGACTTGGGGACAAGCGCCGACAAAGAGCGCGATCCCGACTTTATCGAACCAGGGGAGCACCGCATGAAACGTATTTTTTCCAACCTGTTGCTGGCGGGTAGCCTGCTGACAGCCGGACCGGCATTGGCCGACGGTCTGTTCCAGTGGCAGAGCAACAGCCTGACCTACCTCAACGGTCGGGACTTTGCGGTCAACCCGCACATTCAGCAGACCTTCACTTTCGAGCATGCGGATGCCTGGAAGTACGGTGACAACTTCCTCTTCGTCGACAAGATCTTCTACAACGGCAAGGGCGACGCAACCTCGGGCGACAATACCTACTACGGCGAAATCTCTCCGCGTCTGTCGATGGGCAAGATCTTCGGTCAGAAATTCGAATTCGGCCCGATCACCGACGTGCTGCTGGCCGCGACCTATGAGTTCGGCGAGGGCGACAACGAATCCTACCTGATCGGTCCTGGATTCGATCTGGCAATTCCCGGCTTCGATTACTTCCAGCTCAATTTCTACCATCGCCAGACCAAGGGCAATCGCGCCGGCGACGGCGTGTGGCAGATTACCCCGGTGTGGTCCTACACCATCCCGGTGGGCAAGTCGGATGTGCTGATCGACGGGTTCATCGACTGGGTGGTCGACAACGATCGCAATTCCCAGGGCAGCTACCACGCCAACCTGCACATCAACCCGCAGATCAAATACGACCTGGGCAAAGCGCTGAGCATGCGCGACCGCCAGCTCTACGTCGGCATCGAGTACGACTACTGGAGCGACAAGTACGGGATCAAGGACTCCGGGGCCTTCGATACCAACCAGAACACCGCCAGCCTGCTGGTCAAAGTGTTCTTCTGACCTTTGCTGTCCGCATGAAAAAGGGCGCCTGCGTGGCGCCCTTTTCATTCATCCATCCGCCATCAGGCCCTGGCGCTTTTCCAGACTTTGCTCACCAGCGTGAACGCCAGCACCAGCACGGCGCCTGCGACGATACCTGCCACGGCGTCCAGCAAGGTCGGCACGATCACCGCCACAGCGCCGGCCGCTGAAGCGACCTGACCGGTTACGCCTTCAACCAGGTGATGCAGGAACGGCAGGCCATGCACCAGAATGCCGCCACCGACCATGAACATCGCGGCCGTCCCCAGGATCGACAGCACTTTCATCAATACCGGCGCCAGCCATAGCAGGCCGTTGCCGATGGCTTGAGCAGCCGAGCCGGCCTTTTTCTTCAGGTACAGGCCCAGGTCATCGAGCTTGACGATACCCGCGACCAGCCCGTAAACGCCCAGCGTGATGACCAGCGCGACGATCACCAGCACGCCGACCTGATCCAGGAACGGCCTGGACGACACCACGCCGAGCGCCAGTACGATGATCTCGGCCGACAGGATGAAGTCGGTACGTATCGCGCCTTTGATGCGCTCTTTCTCGAACGCGACCATGTCGACCTTGGCGTCGGCGGCGGCCGTCTTGCGCTCTTCGTGTACGGCACCGGTTTCGGGGTGCAGCCATTTATGGGCGATCTTCTCGAACCCTTCGAAGCATAGGAATGCACCGCCGATCATCAGCAATGGCGTGATCAGCCAGGGGACAAAGGCGCTGATCAACAATGCGGCGGGGACGAGAATGGCCTTGTTGAGCAGGGAACCCTTGGCAACCGCCCAGACCACCGGCAACTCGCGGTCAGCGGACACGCCGGTGACTTGCTGCGCATTGAGCGCCAGATCGTCGCCGAGCACACCAGCGGTTTTCTTGGTAGCGAGCGCTACGTCGTCGAGCAGCGTTGCGATGTCGTCCAGCAGGGTCAACAGACTTCCAGCAGCCAAAATGAATATCCTTGATCGATAGTGAAACGTGAACGACACGTATTGAATCACAGCCAGGGGTGATTGGCGTGACATCGTTCAGACCAGGACTGGCGTCGTTGGTTTACTGGCTACGGACATTGCCCTGCCTACTGTAGGAGCCAGCTTGCTGGCGAGCTGCCGCAGCGCGGCAGCACAAACCGCGTTGTCATTCATCGCCAGCAAGCTGGCTCCTACGGATACGCGCTGGAAATCACTGACTCCCAAACGCAAAAAACCCGCCGAAGCGGGTCGTTTTGCAAACATGACCATCCCGACATCCTGTCGGCGGCCTCCTGGCTATGGTCGATCCTCCCTGACCACCGCAGCGATCCATCGCTGCAGCTGTTGAATCGAATCCTACCCCCCACCAGCCGCCGAGAACATAGCCATTTGCCTGACTTGCTGTAAGTCATTACCTACATAAAGAGACCCGCGTAAAAAAACGTGACTCCCTGCTCAGGTTTGGTCATTTCGGGCCGAGACGCTTTAGAGAAGAACCGAAACCCAGCCGGGGCTTGCTCAAAACAACAATAAGGATATCGGGGAAATGACCATGAACTTGCGCAGTTTGACCATAGGCCGGCGGTTGTGGCTGATTCTCTTTGTCGCGGTACTGATGCTTTTCGTACTGGCGGCCGCCATGCTCAAGCAGATCCACGACGATCTGTATCGTGCCAAGGCCGAGAAAACGACGCATGTGGTGCAGACCGCCAGCGGCCTGCTCGCCTACTATCATGGGCTGGAAACCGCGGGCTCGCTGACTCGCGAAGCAGCGCAACAGCAGGCGCTTCAGGCGATCCGGACCCTGCGCTACGGGCAGAGCGACTATTTCTGGATCAACGATTTGCGCCCGGCGATGGTCATGCATCCGACCAACCCCAAGCTCGAAGGTCAGGACCTGTCCGGCATCCGCGACCCCGACGGGTTTGCCGTCTTCAACGAGATGGTGACGATCGCCCGCGGTAAGGGCGCCGGGCTTGTCGATTATCGCTGGCCCAAGCCTGGTGCCAGCGAACCGGTGAGAAAGACGTCTTACGTACAGCTGTTTCAGCCTTGGGGCTGGGTGCTGGGTTCGGGAGTCTATGTCGACGACGTCGCCGCCGAGTTCCGGCAGCAGGTGATCCATGCCCTGCTCTACAGCGCGGCCATCGTGCTGGTCATGATGGTGCTGCTCGGGTTGATCGTACGCAGCATCGTCAGGCCGCTTCGCACCGCCGTTCAGGCCATGGCGAACATTTCCAGCGGCGAAAGCGACCTGACCCGCACCCTGGAGACCGACGGCAAGGATGAGGTCGCCGAGCTGGCCCGGCATTTCAACGCTTTCGTCGCCAAGCTGCGCAACGTCGTAAGCCAGCTGCAGACGTCCGCCGTGGGTCTGGCCGGTGCTTCCACTGAACTGGGCCGCAACGCCGAGCAGGCTCAGTCGCGTAGCCAGCAGCAGTCGCAGCAGATGGACCTGGTGGCCACCGCCGTCAACGAGGTGACCTACGGGGTGCAGGATGTGGCGAAGAATGCCGAGCATGCCGCCAGTGAGATGCGTGACGCGGAATCCCAGGCGCAGCAGGGCCAGGTCAACATCGACAACAGTCTGCGGCAGATCGAACATCTGTCCGCGACCATCGGCCAGGCTGTCGAAGTCATGCAGACCCTGGCAAGCGAAAGCACTCAGATCGGCAGCGTACTGGAGGTGATCAGTTCCATTGCCGAGCAGACCAACCTGCTGGCGCTCAACGCCGCCATCGAAGCGGCACGGGCCGGCGAACAGGGTCGCGGCTTTGCGGTGGTGGCCGACGAGGTAAGGCTGCTGGCCCAGCGCACCCAGAAATCAACGGCCGAAATCCAGGCCATGATCGAACGCCTGCAGCGTCATTCCGATGCGGCGGTGAAGGTGATCGGCGATTCCAGCCGGTCTTCGCAACTGACCATCGAGCAGGCTCATCAGGCCGGACAGAGCCTGACCTCCATCAGTCAGGCGCTGCGTAATCTCAACAGCCTGAACGCTTCGATTGCGAGCGCCACGCTACAACAATCCCATGTGGTCGACGACATCAACCAGAACGTGACGCAGGCCGCTCAGCTCTCCCAGAGCACCGCTCTGGCGGCCGAGCAGTCGACCGACGCCAGCCAGCACCTGCTCGGACTGAGCGAGCAGCTCAACGGCCTGCTCAGACAGTTCCGCGTCTGACCTGCGCTGCGACGACCCGCATGGAACCTGATGCGGGTCTTGTTGCCAGAGGCCTATCACTGGGAGGGCGTATAGATGCGCACACTGCAAATGGCCGGCCACGACGTGCCGGTCCTGGGCCAAGGCACCTGGCACATGGGCGAGAACGAAGATCGGCGCTCGGCCGAGATCGCCGGGCTGTGCCTGGGCATCGAGCAAGGGCTGACCCTGATCGATACCGCCGAGATGTATGCCGAAGGTGGCGCCGAGGAAATCGTCGGCCAGGCGATTGCCGGGCAGCGGGACAAGGTGTTCATCGTCAGCAAGGTGTATCCGCACAATGCCGGTCGCGCCGCCATGCAGCGCTCCTGCGAAGCGAGCCTGCGGAGGATGAAGACCAACCATATCGATCTCTATCTGCTGCACTGGCCGGGTCAGCACCCGCTGGAGGAAACGGTCGAAGCCTTCGAGCGTCTGCGCGAGGCGGGCAAGATCGGCCGCTGGGGCGTGTCCAACTTCGATGTCGCCGACATGATCGAACTCGACGGGATTCAGCGGCCCGACTCGCCCTGCGCGACCAATCAGGTGCTCTACAACCCGGAACAGCGCGGGATCGAATTCGACCTGCTGCCCTGGTCCGCCAGCCGGGGTCTGCCGACCATGGCCTACTGCCCGATCGGTCAGGCCGGTGACCTGCTGCACCACCCCGCCCTGCAGGAAGTCGCCCGGCGCCACGACGCGACGCCGGCACAAATCTGCCTGGCCTGGGTGCTGCGTCAGGACAACATGATCGCGATTCCCAAAGCGACCGATCCGCACCACATTCGTCTGAACGTGGCTGCGGCGGATATCCGGTTGACCGCGCAGGATCTAGCCGATCTGGATCGGGCCTGGCCAGCGCCGACGCGCAAGAAATCGCTGGCGATGGTCTGACACGGGACCCATCGCCAGCAAGCTGGCTCCTACGACCTGTAGGAGCCAGCTTGCTGGCGATGAACGATTACGCGGTGGGTCTGATACACCAAGCCGTCAACGCTGCGAAGCTCAAGGCCCGGTCGGATCCGGCGGCACGTCGCCTTCGCCGCTGGTATCGATGCTGACGACAACCGACATGCCCGGCCGCAGGCGCTCGGCCATCGGCTGGTCAGGATCGACGATGATCCGCACCGGAATGCGCTGGGAGATCTTGACGAAGTTGCCGGTGGCGTTATCGGCCGGCATCACACTGAACTCCGACCCGGTAGCCGGGGAGATGCGCTGCACCCGGCCATGCAGCTTGTGGTGATCGAGCGCATCGACCGTAAAGCTCACCGGTTGACCCAGACGCACGTCGGCCATCTGCGTCTCTTTCATGTTGGCGACGATCCATAGCCGGCTTGGCACCAACGCCATTAACTGGGCACCCGAGTTGACGTAAGCCCCCAGACGCACGCCGATCTGCCCCAACTGACCGTCGCGCGGCGCGGTGATCCGCGTGTTGTCCAGGTCGATCCGCGCTAGCTCGATAGCCGCCTCGGCGTTGGCCACCGAGGCCTCCAGCGATCCTCGATTGACGATCACCGTTTGCAGGTCTTCCCTGGCAATCGCAACCGCCGCCCTGGCTTCGGCCACGGCGGCCCTGGCCTGGGCATCGGCGGCCTGGGCGACGTCCAGTTCACTTCTGGAAATCGATCCGTCGGTGACCAGCGCCTTGCTGCGCCGCAGGTCCGCCCCGCTCTTGGTGCTTTGCGCGATCGCATTTGCCAGCTCGGCCTCGCGCTGGGCAATGGTCGCCTGCGCGCTGCGGCGCTGCTGCACGTTGTTGGCCAACGAAGCCTTCTGCACGGCCAGTTGCGCCAGCGCCTGATCCAGACGTTGACGGTAGATACGATCATCCAGCCGGACCAGCAGGTCGCCGGCCTTGACGAACTGGAAGTCCTGCACCGGCACTTCGTGAACGTAACCGCTCAGCTGCGGACCGATCACAGTGGTCTGCCCATGCACCCGGGCGTTTTCCGTGCTCTGGATCGGGCTGCCGAATGGCGGCAGCTGCCAGGCATAGAGCACGATCAGCACGCCGATCAGGGCAATGGCCGCGAAGATCGCCGAGGAGATGATCCGTTTGCGAGGTGAACTGGGCTGGCTTGTCACAGGCGCTTTGAGCGGCGCCGGCGGCGGGCCGTCGGAGCGGTTCCCGGGCTCCCCGCCAGGGGCGGGAGTGCGGGGCGAGCTGTTATCGGACTGCGTAGGTTCGGTCATACGGGTCGGGTACCGCCAGGGGTTACGGAAGGCGCGGGCGCGGGCGCCACAGGGGCCAGCGCCAAGGGCTGGGTCGTCAGCTTGAGCCAGAGCACGCGCAGGGAAATCCAGATCATTGTCAGCACCGCAATCAGGGCGATCAACATGAACACATCGTTATACGCCAGCACATTGGCCTCGCGAGTCGCCGCCGTCGCCAGCGCACTCACGGCGTGGGTATTGCGCAGGGCCGGATCTGCGATGTGCCCGGCGTAGCCGGCGGCATAGCTCTGAATGCGGGCCTGAACCGTCGGATCGATCAGCGTCAGGTGTTCGACAATATGGCTGGAATGAAATTTCTCGCGCACGATCTGGAAGCTGCCCAGCGCTGCCGAGCCGATCAGCCCGCCCAGGTTCTGGGTGATGCCGAACAGCACGGAAAAACTCACCATGTTGCGCGGGTTGGCGAGCACGCCACTGATGCCCAGCACCAGCGTCGGGCCGAGGAAAAAGGTGCCGCCGAATGCCAGCAGGAACTGGCTGACATACATGTTCGACTGGCGGGTCAGGTTGGTCGAGCCGCTGTCCATCCAGGCGCCCACTGCCATCATCGCCAGCGAGATCAGCAGCGGCTTGATCAGGTGCGCCGGATTGATCGTCAGGGCACTGACCGCGAGACCCGCGATGCTGCCCAACAGCATCACCAGATAAAGCGTGTGCAGTTGCTGGCTGCCCATGTTGAGCGCCTGAAGAAAACCCACCGCGCCTGTCGACTGCTCTGACAGCACGATGCGAAACAGCATCACTGCCAGGCCCAGTCGCAGGATCGCGCCGCTGCCCAGCCAGCGCGTGATCAGCAGGGGGTTGCGGCGATTATGCTCGATGGCGAGCCCGGCGCAGATCAGCACGATGGACGCCGCCGAGGCAACGCCGATCCATGGCGCCTCCAGCCACCATTCGATGCGTCCCAGCGACAACACTGCGCACAGTAGCGCCACGCCGGTGGCCAGCAGGGCGAAGGTCACGAAGTCGAGCTTCTCGAATGCCTTGAAGCGGTCACCCGGCGGAAGTTTCAGGACCAGCACACAGCCCAGCGACACCAATGCCATGCCGAGCTCGAACAGGTAGAGTCCGCGCCATTCGGCGATCTGCAGCAGATCCTCCGACACCAGCCGCGCCAGCGGCGTCGCCAGCTGCGCGGTGCCCAACCCCAGGACCATGGCCTTGACACGCCATTTCTGCGGGAAGGCCTGAATCATGTAATACAACCCAAGGGTGCTCAGCGCCGCACCGACCATTCCATGGGCCGCACGTACGGCGATGGCCGATTCGATATCGTTGACGAACAGGTGCGCCAGCGTCACCAGCACGTACAGCACCAGGAACAATTCGGTGAAGGCGCGCAACCCGTACTGCTGGCGGAACTTGACCAGCAGCAGGTTCATCGACACGTTGGTCATGATGTAGGCGGCGGGCAGCCAGGCAATATCCTGAGAGGTCGCACCCAGCGCACCTTGCAAATAAGGCAGGTTGGCGACCACCAATGCGTTGCCCAGGCCGCCGGTCAACGCCACGATCACCCCGATAATCGCGAACGCCCAGCGCCGCGGCGTGGAATGCAGCGGCGTGGACGGCGAGCCGGGCATGCTCGGACGTTCGTGGGGCGCCCACTCGCGCGGCGCGTACTTGTCACTCATCAGGATCGGTCACGGGCAAAGTCAGTATGGAGTTGAGCCTGATCGACTCCCCTGTGTGACAGCAACCAACAGCAGAATATTCATCGCAACCCGATCCGGACCTTCCGCGAAGTTGGCGGGTCCGATGCCACGGAGGCTATTCCGCGGGCCAGCCATCACGCTGCCGTGCCGTCTTGCATTGCACTCGCGCGCTGCTAGGATCAGCTGCGTGCGCCGGCGAACACAAGAATAACAAGCGAACATGAAGACCGAACATGAACAAGGAGTTCAGCATGAGTTCACAGGTTTCACCCGCCTTTTCGCCACGCCAGGCATCCCGGACCGCAACCGTACTGGTCGATGTCCGCAACCACATCGGCCATTTGACCCTCAATCGCCCGGCCGGGCTGAACGCGCTCACTCTGGAGATGGTCCGCACGCTCAGAAATCAGCTCGACGCCTGGAGCGAAGACGATGCCGTGTATGCCGTGGTGCTGCGCGGGGCCGGTGAGAAGTCGTTCTGTGCCGGCGGGGACATCCGCGCGCTGTACGAAAGCTGGCAGGCGCGCCAGACCGATCTTGGGCCGGCGGGCGAACCGCCCCACATGACCTTTTTCGCCGAGGAGTACGCACTAGACCAGCTGCTGCACCATTACCGCAAGCCGGTTCTGGCGCTGATGGACGGTCTGGTCCTGGGCGGCGGCATGGGCCTGGCGCAAGGCGCGGAGCTGCGCGTCGTCACCGAGCGCAGCCGGCTGGGCATGCCGGAAGCGGCCATCGGCTATTTCCCGGATGTCGGCGCCAGTTACTTTCTTTCGCGCCTGCCCGGTCAACTGGGCAAATACCTGGCCCTGAGCGGCGTGCAGATCGGTGCCGCCGATGCGCTCTACTGTCGGCTGGCCGACTGGGCCATGGACAGCGCCCTGCTTCCCCGTCTGGACCATATGCTCGACCATCTGAAATGGAAGTCCACGCCGCTCAAGGATTTGCAGGGTGCGCTGGCGAAAGTGGCCAGTCAGCATCTCCCCTCCCCGCCGCTGGAGACTCTGCGCCCGGCCATCGACCACTTCTTTGCGCTGCCTGACATCGCGAGCATCATGGAACAATTGCGGGAAGTCACTGTGGCCAACTCGCGTCAGTGGGCACTGGAAACCGCCGAACGTATGCAGGCCCACTCGCCGCTATCCCTGGCGGTGACCCTGGCAATGCTTGACCGGGGACAGCATTTGCCGCTGGCCGCCTGCCTTGCGATGGAGCTGCATCTGGATCGGCAATGGTTCGAACGCGGCGATTTCATCGAAGGCGTGCGCGCCCTGATCATCGACAAGGACAAGAAGCCGCGCTGGAAGCACACCTCTGCGCAGGACGTGACGTCCGCCGAGGTGGAGGCTTTCTTCAGTGGCCTGGAGGCTTGAATCGTGCAAGACATCGAATTGACCGAAGAGCAGGTGATGATTCGCGATATGGCGCGCGAGTTTGCCCGCAATGAAATCGCTCCACACGCGCACGCCTGGGAAAAGGCCGGCTGGATCGACGACGGGCTGGTGGCGAAGATGGGTGAGCTGGGCCTCTTGGGCATGATCGTGCCGGAACAATGGGGCGGCAGCTATGTCGACTACGTGGCCTACGCGCTGGCCGTGGAGGAAATCTCCGCGGCCGATGCCGCCGTCGGTACGCTGATGAGCGTGCACAGCTCGGTGGGCTGCGGTCCGGTGCTCAATTTCGGCAATCAGCAACAACAGCAGCAGTGGCTCGAAAAGCTGGCGAGCGGCCAGGCCATCGGCTGCTTTTGCCTGACCGAGCCGCACGCCGGCTCCGAGGCGCACAACCTGCGCACCCGCGCCAGGCTCGAAGGCGACGAATGGGTGATCACCGGCGCCAAGCAGTTCGTCAGCAATGGCCGCCGGGCACAACTGGCGATCGTGTTCGCGGTGACCGATCCGGAACTGGGCAAGAAAGGATTGTCGGCATTTCTGGTTCCGACCGACAATCCGGGGTTCGTGGTCGAGCGCAGCGAGCACAAGATGGGCATTCGCGCCTCGGACACCTGCGCGGTGAGCTTCGTCAACTGTCGCATACCGGCGGCCAACCTGCTGGGGCAGCGCGGCAAGGGGCTGGCGATTGCCCTGTCGAATCTGGAAGGCGGCCGGATCGGCATCGCCGCGCAAGCGCTGGGCATCGCCCGCGCCGCGTTCGAGGCGGCGCTGCGCTATGCCCGCGAGCGGGTGCAGTTCGACAAGCCGATCATCGAGCACCAGAGCATCGCCAACCTGCTGGCCGACATGCATACCCGCATCAACGCGGCCCGGCTGCTGGTCCTGCATGCGGCCCGGCTGCGCAGCGCAGGCCAACCCTGTCTTTCGGAAGCCTCACAGGCCAAGCTGTTCGCCTCGGAGATGGCCGAACGGGTCTGCTCCAAGGCGGTCCAGATTCATGGCGGCTACGGTTATCTGGAGGACTATCCGGTCGAGCGGTATTACCGCGATGCCCGGATCACCCAGATCTACGAAGGCTCCAGCGAAATTCAACGGCTGCTGATCGCCCGCGAGCTGCGCGACTATGTGCTGTAAGCCTTCTCCGCAGCGCTCTGCCCAAGGAGCCGACTTAACGCCGGGGGTTGAAACGCTCGCGTCCGAGCAAGGTTATCAGCAGCGCTACGCTATCGGCATTGCTCATCATCAACTCTGCCCGCTTGTTCTGATCGGCGTAAAAGACATCTCGAGCCTGCTCGAGCGTTTTCGCGCCGGTCACGCGCAGAATCGTTTGTTTGGCATCACCATCGCTGCGACTCAGATCACGCCATGATCCTTCCTCCGCTCGTCTGAAAAGCCTGCTTCGATCAGTGTTGTAAGACAGCGTTCGTTGCTGCTGCTCCATGATCTCGTTTTTCTGCGTCAACCGGTACGCACTCGAGTCGTCGAGCAAGTCGATATAAGGCCTTTCGGCATCCACGTAGACAATGTCGTCGGTATGGAGCACCAGATGGGTCAGCTCATGGAGCAGGATGGTTGCGTAATGATGTGATGCCGCGCTGAACGTTCCAGCCCGAACGACTTGAGTCTTCAAGCGGTGAACAGGCACCCGAAAGAACTTTTCAGTCAGGAAGAATCTTTCCTGCGGGTCATGGCGGAAAGTGAAAGCAGTGATGGATTCGTGCCATTGACGATTGATGCCGACGACGAAGCGGTCCGAGTTCTGGGGCGACAGGGAAGGATGCACGAGGCTCTCATAAAGCTTGACCACTGCGCGCCTGATAGACCTGTATAACGTGGTATCTGGTCGATGCTGCGAAAAGTACTCGTCGACCACACGCTGCGTGGTGGGGTGAACCGTCCCCGTAGACGGACGTGGGGTCAGATTGTCGATGCAGTTTTCAAGGTAGACACGTGCTTGCTCATGCCCGCTTTCGATAGCGGCTGCCCAACCGGTGGACTTGCGCCGGATTTCACGCATCCCACGGGCTTCAACCATGAGCATGTCATCGACCTCACGGTCCACGGCCGTCCCTCTCAGCCGACTGCCAGAGACACCCCCGCCTTTCAGCCCACCGAAGGTCAACTGCCACCTCTGATTCTCGCCCAGCACTACGGCCGGCCCCCACCGGTCGTCGATCACGATGAACCAGTGGTCCTGCTGGCGCGCGATCTGATACACCGAACCGCTGATAGCTACGTAGGCTCGACCTTCACTATCGGCATACGTACTCGTCAACTCATTCTTGCGCAACGTATTGAGCGCTACATCATGGGCCTCGAAGGCACGCAGCCGGCTACGCAGTTCCGGGGTTGGCTCACTGTTGCGCCAGCTGAAATCCAGGTAAGCCGCGGAACTCGCGGAGCCAGTCGTAGCTTCTGGATCGCGGGTGCTTTCCAATGCCGTGGCGTCCTCCTTGACGGCGTCTCCCGCTTCATCAATCCGGGTGGCCGCCGTCTGCCCAGACTCGTGCCGCGTCGCGATAAGCGTGCCCACCGCCGCAGTGAACTCCGAAAAGGCCTTGCCCCATTCACGTTCGCCGGCAGATGTAGCGGATGCCTTGAACAGGTCTCTGCTCTGCCAGACGCCCACCAGAGCCCCCAGGCGACCGGGCAGAAACGCGAGAGTCTGCTCCGCGCCCAGCCCGAACAGATAGCGAGATGACCTGCGCTGCTCCTGCTCGTTAGTGACCACGATCTTGCGGACGCTCCACAGGTAGCAACTGAGCATGTCCCTGAACAACAGCTCCAGCGCATTACCTTCGTAGGCCGTGATCTCCATGGTCACGGGTTTGGGACGGAACAGGGGAACGTCGAACGATGACTCCGTGCTGAAAGGCAGATGTGGTTCCTGGAACCCGCCGTTCGCGTATATCTTGCGCTGGGCCTCGTCAATGCGTTCGAGCAAGTAAGCCTGAAGCGTGCTGGACGTTCGAATGTCCTGCAACAGCGCTGCCTTGTCAGGGTATTCCTTGAAAACGAAGTCGCCGATCAGGGAATACAGAATCCAGGGCCCGGTGTTCTGGTCTTGTGGCGCGATGACATAGGTTCCCAGCACAATGGCCGTGTCGGGACTTGAGTCATCCGGCCTCAAGCGCAGAGGACTGATCGTTGCGTATTGCCCCTTGACCTTCAATCGCGCCAGGCCGTCAGGCATTTCCAGAATTGAACCGATCAAGCGGCGGGCATCTTCGCTAAGCCCGCCTTGCAGACGCAATGTAAGCGCCCTGAGCATTTCCAGCGCGGGCAACTGTCGGGCAAAAAGTTTCTGGCGCTTGCCGTAGTCCGGACTGTCTTTACCGAATGCTTTGCTCAGTAGTGCCACATAGTCTTGGGCAACGTTAAGCTTGTTCACCAGCTCGCGAATGTATACCGGTGTCAGCTTTGGGTCGGGCGGGGAGCCGTCCGCCATCCTGACAGACAAAATACCTTCTTGTGCGGCGTAAAAGCGGTTGGCGGCAAAATCGCTGAGGGTCTCGGTCGCCGACCGAGTAGCAGCCGGCAGCGCCTGAGGGACTGACCCCGTCGCCACGGGCGCCATCACATAGGATGTCAGAGTGATATTGATGAGGTCGGGATCTAGCTCCCGGTTCGGTAGATCAATGTTCAACTGGTCACGAACCCGCTGCCGGGCATAATGTTGAAGCATTGGAATGTCGAACAGAAAACCTTCGTTCAGGGCGCAGGTGATGTAAAACCTCTGCATGGCCTCCATGAGCTTGTCCTGGTCGATCCAGGACGCGTCCCTGATCCATTCGGGAACAATGGTCAGGCTGACAATCTCGCGAATGGCGTTTCGCAGCTCCGAAAGCATTCGCCGATTGACCTCATCTCGCTCGCAAATGTAGAGCATGTTGATAAAGTCATTGGACGTGAGGCGCCAGGCGGCGGCGTCCTGGCAAGCGTCGAGCGCGTTCACCACCTGACGCTCCGTGTCGGTGGTCTGAAGGGCATCAATCAGATTACCCTCGATATCGGTCAGCACGACCCGTATTTCAGGCGCCGTCGTGCTGGCGAGATAATCTTCCAGCCGTCCGCGATCCGGGTCCGGCATCAGATCATACAAAGCTTTCCCACCCCCCGTTTCCGTCAATCGCGCCGTCAGCTCGGCTTCCAGAGCGCTTAGGGAGGCGAAATCGCCGATGCCCATCCCTGCCGCCCACATCACCAAGCGATCCGGCGTATCGCATTGCGTCAGGATTAAGGCATTGTGTAGCGCAACGACTTCTTGCGCACCGAAGCTCAGTGCGACTGCAGAGCGTTGCACTCGGCCCTGACCCAGCGTTTTCTGAAGCACGTCGACCGGCCGGTCGAGCACCTGTTCGATCATGTCCAGCGCGTCAGCATCAACCTTTTTCAGGCGTCGCTGAATAAGAATTTCCAGTCGCAGCGCTTGTTCACGCACACGCCCGTTGATGGCCGCTGGTGATATCTGGGCATTTCCACGGCGCAGCGGCGTCTTGTAAAAATTGCGCAGCCTTTCTGCGTATCGCGTCGGGAATTCCTTGACCACTCGCTTTACGATCTGCATCAGCAGGTCGAGCGGCAACACGTCTACCTGCAGGTAATTTCCCGCGCTTTCGCGCTGGACGATCCAGTCGGCGGGCATCGCCAGGTCGACGGCCCCCGTGATGGCTTCCAGAATGTACGACGGGAGGCATCTTCGGGAAGCGCCCTCCCCACGCCCGACCCAGAGTGACCGGGCGTCAAGTCCGGGTTCCGCCAGTACGGCCAGGTACCGATTCAACGCCTCACCAATAGCGACATCCGCCTCTTGGTGAAGGTCAGCGACCTGGTTGACCTGCGTTTCCAGCCTGTCGACCTGATCAGCCCATGTTTCGAAAAGCAACCGCATGTCATCGCCGTGCTGTGACGTCGCCTCCTCAACTGAATCCCAGATGCCATGAAAGTCAGCTCGCCTGGTCGTCCAGCGCCAGGACCCGCCGAGATCCAACAGCCGGCAGTCGAGCAGCTGCCGAATGTCCAGCGCATCGTCGATCCGTACCGGTGCCTGATCGTAGCCAACCTTCGGCAGTGCGAGCACGTGATTCAAATTGCGTTGCTGCAATTCGATGACATCGGCCATGAGCGTGGCGAAGACAGGCGCGGCGACTTTCTGGTACTGCAACTCCAGAATGCCATTCTGCGAAATCAGGATGTCGTGCTCGACCACGTCTGCGTGTGCCAGCAAAACCCTTTGCGTGGGCGTGTCGGTCAAATATTCAGTGAGTGTGTTGCGGTCCCTGACGTGGACGAAGCCATAAGCTGATGAAAACAGATACAGGCCAGCAGAACTCAGGCCAGGGCACTCGAGGAGCATCAGCCCTGACAGCTTGATTGCTGGCCGACCCTCGACGCTGACTGAAATGCTTTCAACGGTGAGGCCGACCACCTCCTGTTGCGCTCCCGGCTGCGGGAGCAGTTGACGGAACCGGCGGTACATCGGCAAGTCAAGCTCGTTGCCGGCGTGAATTTTCAGCAGGTTCTGACGAAACGCATCGGCCAGTGCATCCGCCCCCGCTTGCTGCATGGACTGCGCCCCAGCCCAAGCGCAAGCCCAGTACGCGGTGAGCAATTTGCGATAGGCCAGCGAAACCTGATCCGACGCGTCGCTCAAAGCCTGTCGATACAGCCCGCTCTGATCCTTGTCGAGAACGGCCCCCTGACCGTCCAGAAATTGCCAGTTCAGTCCGTCCTCGAGCTGTTGGCCCATGTAGAGCTGATAAGCGGTTTCGGCCAGGGTCTGCGCCTTGAGTACGACGGCGACGGAAGCGTTATCCTCCGAGCGGCGGCGATTGACCACTTGCACCAGATGCGTAAATACATCGACAGATGGTGCGCTGAATTTGTCGACTTCGCCCTGCAGCGCTTCACCAACGGCCTTTTGCAGCGTAGGCAAGTTATGCAGAGTACTCGCGAGACGGTCCAGATGCGCAGCCTGCTGCTCCAGGATCAACTCCATGCGCCGAGTGAATGGATCATCCTTTACATGTTCGAGATCAATTTCCTGCCCGCCTGATCCTGCTTCCGGGAACTGCTGTTGCAGTGCGGCCAGGAGTGCATCCCGGGTAGCGTATTCCTTGATGCCGAACATGATGGTGCTCAGATAAATCGGCCCGGCCGGACGGGCGACTTCGCTAATGATGAGCGCGCCGGCCAATTCGGCGCTGACGGGCGTCCGACCACCGATCAGCAGTCGATCCACGCGGGGCATGATCTCGGTGGTCTGTTCGCTTTCTACCAGCGCGCGGAGCCATTCGGCGACGGCGATGGTGATGCGAGAAGCATCGACAGCCTCGTCGATGTCCTTGGCGTATCGGCGCCGGAGCGCTTCATCGTGAAAATAGGGGACTGCTGTTGCTGACATGTGCCGTTTCCTTGTTCCTGATTACACCGCGGCGCAGTCACGGGACTGCGCCGGGCAGGTCAGAAAACAGCGTATTCATCACGCAGACGAAGCTGCGCTACATATTGCAACAGGTCAGTTATTCGCGAATTTGCGGTTTCTCTCGACCCAGGCCGCAAAGGTATTGATGAAGCCCTGCAGAAACGGCCGGGTTTTTTCCGAAAGCTGGCCCTGCTCATCGAAAAACGAACCGGCGTTGCCCATATAGGATTCGGGCTGCTGCAGGCATGGCACATCGAGGAAAACCAGCGACTGGCGCAGATGATGGTTGGCGCCGAAACCTCCGATGGCGCCGGGTGACGCGCTGATCACCGCGCCGGGCTTGCCGCTCATGGCGCTTTTACCGTAAGGACGCGAACCGACGTCGATGGCATTCTTCAGCGCGCCTGGAACCGAACGGTTGTATTCGGGCGTGACGAACAGCAGGCCGTCGGCCCAGGCGAGCCTTTCACGGAAAGTGGCGTACGCTGGAGGAGGCGAATCGCCGTCGATGTCTTCGTTATACAGCGGCAGGTCGCCGATCTCGACGATCTGCAGGTCAAGGCTGGCGGGTGCCAGATCGGCGAGCGCCAGGGCGATCTTTCGGTTGATGGAGTCTTTGCGCAAGCTGCCGACCAGTACCGCAATGGAGTGGACCTGAGTCATCGAGAGTCACCGTCATCGGATTCGAAGGAAAAGTAGTTATAGAACAATTCGCTCAATAGACGCCGCCGCGAGCCGTTCATTGCAATAAAAATCATTGCAGTGAAATCGGGCGGTATTTTTTCCAGGGTGGCAAACTCCCCTGGCAAATGAAGGTCTGAAAGGCCGGACGCGCGTCACTGCCTGATGGGCGCTCCGGAAAACGAGCGGTTATTTTCAGAGGTTACAAAGCAAATGGCTTCAAAGCGCGTCGGACAGTTCCTTGCAAGAGATGCGGAAGACCGTGTCTACCCGGTGCACGTGTTTCACGAGTCGAGGCTCGACGCCAGCGATGGCGAGGAACTGGTGATCACCTACCGACTGGCGATCGGCGATCGGGTCACGCACCTGGGCGGTGATGACTTCGAGCTGGTGAAATCCGGGATCAGGATGACGCGCATTCCCTGACAGGGTGGCAGTTGTGGCGCGGGAATCGAGGGCGGTCAGGTATCGGAGAACAGCAGATACCAGAAAATCGCCGTCTCGCGAGAGTGCGGATCCAGCCCCCGATACCGCATGTGATCGACGCCACCCACCTGATAGCCGCAGCTTTCGTAGAGCCGGCAAGCGGCGAGGTTGTTGTTCTGGGTTTCGAGCATCACGCCCGGCAGGTTCCGCTTGCGGCTCCAGAATCGCGCCACGTCCAGCAGCGCCCGGGCGATGCCGTGGCGTCGCGCCGACTCATCGACCGCCAGTTCGTCCACATGGGCGAAACCGTTCCAGTGGGTGCTGAGTACCACATGCCCCACTGCCCGTTCGTCGAGCCATGCGACCAGCACCGTGCTGTCTGCTGCATCCCGATAATCGCAGAACTCCTGTGAATCGATACCGTAGTTCTTGCGATAGGGCTCGACCGGCTCCACCGGCCAGGCCGTCACGCGCTCACCGATCCGGACCTGCGCGTAACCTTCGACCATGAAGGTGAAATCGCCGTTGAGGATGTAATCCTCGAAGCATTCGTCGGCGACACGAATGTTCAAGGCCGGGCCGGGCGCGTTCATGTGCATTCCGTCCTGCAGACTGCGTCAGGACGCAGCCGCGGCACCGGCTTCCTGCAACTGCACCCACAATGCGGGCGCGCCAGCCGCCTTGGCGATCACAGCCATGCGCGCCTCGTGTTCGGCCAGTTCGCTTTCAGACGCACGAATGACCCGGCACGGCGTGCGGCCGGCCGGCAGACGGCGGATCTCGCTGCCCTGGTTGCCAGTGCCCTGCCCCGCTCCGGCGCCATCGCTGGAGTTGCCGGCCAGCGACAGGCTGGTCTGCCCGCCGGTCATCGCCAGATAGACGTCGGCCAGAATTTCCGAGTCGAGCAACGCGCCGTGCAGCTCTCGCCCGGAGTTGTCGACACCGTAGCGCTTGCACAAGGCGTCCAGGCTGTTGCGCTGCCCCGGATGCCGCTCGCGGGCCATCGCCAGGGTATCGAGCACGGTGCAGTATTGGGTGACGTCGGCCTTGTCGTGGGCGCCCATCAACGCGAATTCGTTGTTGATGAAGCCCACGTCGAACGCAGCGTTGTGGATGATCAGCTGAGCGCCCTTGATGAACTCGTAGAATTCATCGGCGACCTCGGCGAAGCGTGGCTTGCCGACCAGGAATTCGTTGGTGATGCCGTGAACGCCGATCGCGCCTTCGTCGCTTTCGCGATCCGGTTGCAGATAGACGTGGAAATGCCGCCCCGTCAGGCGGCGGCCGATCACCTCGACGCAACCGATCTCGATGATGCGGTGCCCGTCGGTCACCGGCATACCCGTGGTTTCGGTATCGAGTACGATCGACCTGTTATCTGTGTTTTGCACTGCCATTGCCCGTTGCCTCATTTGCAGGCGGCGATATTAGCATGTCGGCCGCGCAGCCTCAGCCATGCCGGATGCCCCGGACTTCGTCCACGCCGCGGTTGGCCAACTGATCGGCCCGCTCGTTGCCGGGATGGCCGATGTGACCGCGTACCCACTGCCACTTGACGGTATGGCGACTGACCTGCTCATCGAGCTGCTGCCAGAGGTCGGCGTTCTTGACCGGCTCCTTGGCGGCGGTCTTCCAGCCACGCTTTTTCCAGTTGGTCATCCACTCGGTGATGCCCTTCATGACATATTGCGAGTCGGTCACCAGCGTGACTTCGCAGGGGCGCTTGAGCTCTTCCAGGCCACGAATGGCCCCGGTCAGCTCCATGCGGTTGTTGGTGGTGTTCGCTTCGCCACCCCACAGTTCCTTTTCCACACCTTTGAACACCAGCAGGGCGCCCCATCCGCCAGGGCCGGGATTGCCCTTGCAGGCGCCATCGGTGAAGAGTTCTACGCTATCGCTCATACAGACTGTCCGGATTCGGTTGGCTTCGCAGCGATATGCATGGGCAGGATTCGATCAAGGCTCGCGGCTTTGCCGACTGACCTTGGCCATGGGCAGCGGGATCAGCTTGCCCATGGGCTCGCGACGCACCGGCTGAAGCGGCCTGAGGCCTACCACCAGCTTGCGCGCGACCAGCAGATAAAAACCGCCGCCGGGACTTTGCCGGCCGTCGCTCAGGCATTCGAGCCCGGAGAGCCGAGCCTGCCATGCCGCTGAAGCAAGGGGCGGACGATAGCATCCGAAGCGGCGTTTCTCCAGCGCGAAACCCAGCAGGTTCAGCCAGTCGGCAACCCGCGAAGGCGAGATGCAGCGCGCCTTGCGCAGGGCATCGCGGGCAAACACATGGCGCAACCCCCAGGTGCTCCAGGGATTGATGCCGATGATCAGCAGATGGCCACCGGGCCGGACGCTGCTGGCCGCTTCGCGCAGCAAACCGTGGGGGGACAGACAGAAATCCAGGCCGTGCTGCAGGACCACCACGTCGGCGGCATGCTCGCTCAACGGCCATGCCTGCTCTTCGCAGACGATCTCGACACCCGGCAAAGGCGCGCCCAGGCGTACGTTGCGCTGCACCTGCTGCGCCACCGGCGGGCTTTCGGCCGACGGCCCGTAATGCACGAGATAACCGCCGAAGTAGCGGCCCAGTTCCTCTTCGAGAACCCGCCGTTCCTCGCTCAGGAGCAGTTGCCCGACCGGCCCGGCCAGCCATTCGCGGGCCGCGCGGATCAGGGCGAGCCACTCGGGATCGGCCTGGGCAAACGCTTCATCGGTCATGTGTGATCTCCTTGGAATGCTCGCATCGCACAGGCTCAGCGCCTAAGATGCATCATCGTCTCAGGCTTAGCGAACTGCACCATGATACAGATCCACGCCCTGCACGCTTTCAGCGACAACTACATCTGGTTGTTACAGGACCTTTCAACCCGCCAATGCGCGGTCGTAGACCCCGGCGACGCCGCTCCCGTGCTCCAATGGCTGAAACAGAACCCGGAGTGGTCGCTGCGGGACATCCTGATCACCCATCACCATGCCGACCATGTCGGCGGCGTGGTCGCGATCAAACAGACTACCGGCGCACGCGTGTCCGGCCCGGCCAATGAAAAAATTCCCGCCCGGGACGTGGCCCTGGAGCACGGCGACCGGATCACGGCGCTGGGCCTGGACTTCGCTGTGTACGGGGTTCCTGGTCATACGCTTGGGCATATCGCGTTTTACCACGAAGACGCGGAGCGCCCCCTGCTGTTTTGCGGAGACACGCTGTTCGCGGCCGGCTGCGGGCGCCTGTTCGAAGGCACGCCGGAGCAGATGCATGCGTCGCTGCAGCAATTCGCTGCGCTGCCGGACACGACGCTGATCTACTGCGCTCACGAATACACCCTGAGCAACCTGCGCTTCGCCCATGCGGTCGAACCCGACAACCGGGACATCGCCGAGCGCCTTGCCGAAGTGACTCGCTGGCGCAGTGAGGACCGCATCAGCCTTCCCTCCAATCTAGCTCTGGAAAAGCGTACCAATCCTTTTCTGCGGGTCCATGAAACATCCGTTAAAGAAAAAGCGGACGAACGGGCCGGCCGGGTTCTTGCCCGCCAGACTGAGGTATTTGCCACCTTGCGAAGCTGGAAAGACAATTTCTGAGGCGGTAGCGAAACGGAAACAAAAATCTGAAAGGTTGACCCTGGGCAGGCTGCTTTCTAGAATCGCCCGACATTTTCGCCTGGATATACCCCCCAGACAATGTCGTCATTCAACAGCAAGCCCCCGGATTCGGACACATTGACTCGGTTGGCCCAGGCCGTGGCCGTCACGGCGGCCGCCCTGCTGGCAGGCTGCCAGAGCACCGCCCCCGTCGAGCAAAGCGTCGCCCAGCGCGCGCCGAATCTCGCCACTCCGATCAAACAGAAGCCGATTTTCCTGACCCACAAGGCCAACCCGGCGGCACCGCCGCAGGACGTCTGGGAGCGCATGCGCGAGGGGTTCCAGCTTCAGGAAGGCAACGACCAGAACCCGCGTATCGATCAGCAACGCCTCTGGTTCGCCAATAACCCGTCCTTCATCGAGAACGCGGGTGAGCGTGGCAGCCTTTATATGCATTACATCGTCGAGCGTCTCGAAGAGCGCAACATGCCTCTGGAACTCGCGCTGCTGCCGGTCATCGAGAGCGCCTACAATCCGATGGCTATCTCGCGCAGCAAGGCCGTCGGGCTCTGGCAGTTCATCCCGTCCACCGGCCGCTATTTCAACCTGCGCCAGACCAGCTTTTATGACGGGCGCCGCGACATTCAGGCCTCGACCGTTGCCGCTCTCGATTATCTGACCCGTCTGCACGACATGTTCAACGGCGACTGGCTGTTGGCGCTGGCCGCCTACAACGCCGGCGAAGGCACGGTAAGCCGGGCCATAGAGCGCAACGACAAGCTCAACCTGCCCACCGATTACTGGAACCTGCCGCTGCCGCAGGAGACTCGTGACTATGTGCCCAAGCTGCTGGCGCTGTCGCAGGTGGTGATGTCTCCTGAAGCTTACGGGGTCAACCTCAACCCCATCGCCAACGAACCGTATTTCGAAGTCGTCGAGCTGAACAAGCGCGTCGATCTGGCCAAGGTCGCCAGCGCCGCCAATATCGACGAGGACGAACTGATCCAGCTGAACCCGGCGTTCAAGAAGCGTCTGACCATCGACGGGCCGCAGCACCTGCTGGTTCCGACCGCCAAGGCTCAGGTACTGACCGCCAGCCTGTCGAGCATGAAGCCCGAGGAGCTCGTCGCCTGGCAGCCTTACCGCGTTCGTCGCGGCGATACGCTGGAAAGCATTGCCAGCCGTTACAAGGTCACGGTCAGCTCGATCAAAGGCAACAACAAGCTGTCAGGCAGTCGGCTCAAGATCGGCCAGTCGCTGACCCTTCCGGTCAAGGCCGGCGCCAATCCGTCGCAACCGGTCTTCGAAGCCATCGCCAGCAATGACGCGCCAAGCCGTAGCCGCAATTACAAGGTTCGCGGTGGCGACAACCTGACCAGCATCGCCAAGGCCAACAAGGTCTCGGTCGAAGATCTGCAGCGCTGGAACAAGCTTTCGGGCAACAGCCTGAAAGTCGGCCAGACCCTGGTCATGCAGGACAATGGCAAGGCTGCCAGTGCCAAGGGCGAAGGCAAGCCTGTGCAGTACAAGATCCAGAAAGGCGACTCCATGTATCTGGTCGCCAAGCGCTTCAACGTCGAGATGCAGCATCTCAAGCGCTGGAACCCTCGCAGCGGCAAAGCGCTCAAGCCCGGTCAGACACTGACCGTCTACGTGCCGCACTGACCGGTTCGGTCGCCCGCCCTCGCGAGCGGCCGACACGTCTTGCCTAGAACGGCATGCCCTCCATGCTTTTTCCTGTCCTTACAAGCTGTTACTGTTAGCGACCCTGAAGCCCAAGCCGCCTGGATCGTGATACGACCCTTCCTGTTCATCGTCAGTCTGGGCTTGAGCATCTGCGCCGACGCCGCCATCACCGAAAGTCATGGCTATGCACAGTTCGGCGTCCTCAAGTACCCGGCCAGCTTTACTCACTTCGACTGGGTCAATCCCGAGGCGCCGAAAGGGGGCACCCTGCGGATAATGGCGTTCGGCACCTTCGACACCCTGAACCCCTACACTTTCAAGGGCACCAGCCCGGTCGCGACCGGAAACTTCCTGCAATACGGCGTCAACGAGCTGAACGAGCCGCTGATGGTCGGCACTGGCCAGTACGATCCGTCCGGCGACGAGCCGACGTCGAGCTACGGCCTGGTGGCGCAGAGCGTGGAGTACGCCGAGGACCGCAGCTGGGTGGTATTCAACCTCAGGCCCCAGGCACGCTTCCACGATGGCAAGCCCATGACGGCGTTCGACGTGGCGTTTTCCTACCGCACCCTGCTCAAGGACGGTCATCCTCAGTACCGCACCGCCCTGCAGGAAGTGCAGCGCGTGGACATCCTCAACCGCCACCGGATCCGCTTCGTGTTCAAGCGCGCCGGTAACCCGCTGCTGATCCTGCGCTTGGGCGAACTGCCGGTGCTGCCCCAGCATTACTGGAAAGACCGTGACTTCAAGGCCACGACCTTCGAGCCGCCGCTGGGCAGCGGGCCTTACCGCATCACTCGGGTACGCCCCGGTCGCGAGCTGCTGTTCGAACGGGTCAAGAACTACTGGGGCAAGGATTTGCCGGTCAATCGCGGCAAGTACAATTTCGACCGGGTCGAAGTGGATTTCTACCGCGACAGCAACGTGGCCTTCGAAGCCTTCAAGGCCGGCGAGTTTGACATCTATATCGAGCACCAGGCCAAGAACTGGGCCAACGGCTATGACTTCCCGGCCGTGAAGAACGGCGATGTCATCAAGGCGCAGACACCTCACCGGATTCCGACCCAGACCCAGGGCCTGTTCATGAACACCCGCCGAGGGGCGTTCTCCGATATCCGCGTGCGGGAGGCCATGGGCCTGCTGTTCAACTTCGAATGGACCAACCGGGCGCTGTTCAGCGACGCCTATGTCCGCTCGACCAGCTATTACCCCAACAGCGAGTTCTCGGCGACGGGTTTGCCGACCGGCCGCGAATGGCTGCTGCTGGCCCCCTACCGGGACCGGCTGCCCGCCAGTCTGTTCACCCAACCCTGGGCGCCTTCGAAAACCGACGGCGGCGGCGTTCCTCGTGAAGCGCTGCGCAACGCCCTGGCACTGCTCGGTGAAGCGGGCTGGACCCTGACCGATGAAGGATTGCGCAACGGGGACCGACAGCCGTTGCGTTTCGAGATACTGCTGGTCAACCCCAACCTCGAACGCATCCTGCAACCTTATGTCGAAGACCTGCGACGTCTGGGCATTCAGGCCGGACTGCGCACCGTGGACCGGGCGCAGTACAAGCAGCGCCTGGACCGCTTCGACTTCGACATGATTCTCATGACGCTGCCCCAGACGCTGAGCCCGGGGCTGGAACAGTGGCAGTACTTCCATTCCAGCCAGGCCACGATCAACGGCAGCAAGAATTACGCAGGAATTGCCAACCCGGTGATCGACGACTTGCTCAACCAACTGCTGGCGGCGCAGACCCGCGATGAACAAGTCGCGGCAGCACGCGCGCTGGACCGGGTGTTGCTCTGGCAGCACTACAGCATTCCGAACTGGTACCTGAACAACCATCGCCTTGCCTGGCGCAATCGCTTCGCCATGCTCACCACCCCGCCCTATACCTTGGGCCTGCGCGCGTGGTGGCTCAAGACTCTGGAGAAAACCCGATGACCTTCCTGCGCACCTTGCTCAGTGGCGTGCTTCTGGCCGGGCTGGCCTGCTCTGCCCTGGCGGCCCCTCGACACGCCTTGACGATGTACGACGAGGCCCCCAAATACCCGGCCGACTTCAAGCACTTCGACTTTGTGAACCCTGATGCGCCCAAGGGCGGCACTTTCCGTCAGGCCGGCTTCGGCAGCTTCGACAGCCTCAATCCTTTCATCAACAAGGGTACGGCTGCCGAGGGCATCGAGCTGACCTACGACACGCTGGCGCGCTCCAGCCTCGACGAACCCATGACCGAATACGGCCTGATCGCCGAGAAGATCGAAAAAGCGCCTGACAACACTTGGGTCCGTTTCTACTTGCGCCCCGAAGCGCGCTTCCATGACGGCCACCCGATCCGCGCCGAAGATGTGGAGTTCTCGTTCAACACCCTGATCAGGGACGGAACCCCGATGTTCCGCGCTTACTATGCGGCCGTCGACAAGGTGATCGTCGAGGACCCGCTTAAAGTGCGTTTCACGTTCAAGGACAATCAGAGCCGGGAGTTGCCGCTGATCATCGGCCAGCTGCCGGTATTGCCCAAACATTTCTGGGCAGACCGCGACTTCACCAAAAACAGCCTGGAGTTTCCGCTGGGCAGCGGCCCCTACAGGGTCGCCGAGGTCAATGCCGGACGCTCGGTTCGTTACGAGCGGGTCAAGGATTATTGGGCCAAGGACTTGCCCATCAACCGTGGGCAGTTCAACTTCGACACCCTGACCTATGACTATTATCGGGACATGGACGTGGCCCTCCAGGCCGGCAAGGCCGGGCAATTCGACTACTGGCTCGAAACCAGCGCCAAGAACTGGGCCACGGCCTACGACATTCCCGCCGTACGCGACGGTCGACTGATCAAGGAAGAGCTGCCCAACGGCAACCCGCAGGGCATGCAGGGCTTTGTGATGAACCTGCGTCGTCCGGTGTTCCAGGATCCCAGAGTGCGTGAAGCACTAACCCTGCTGCTGGACTTCGAATGGACCAACAAGCAGCTGTTCAACGGTTCCTACACCCGCACCAAAAGCTACTTCGACAATTCGGAAATGGCCGCCACCGGGCTGCCATCCCCCGAGGAGCTGAAACTGCTCGAACCGTTGCGGGGCCAGGTCCCCGAGCGCGTGTTTACTGAACCCTTCCAGTTACCGGTCAATGACGGCAGCGGAATGATTCGCCCACAGCTGCGCCGCGCTTTCCAGCTGCTACAGGAAGCGGGCTGGACCGTGAAAAACGATAAGATGACCGATGCCCAGGGCAACCCGATGAAGCTGGAGTTTCTGCTGGCGCAGACCCAGTTCGAACGCGTGTTGCTGCCCTACAAGCGTAATCTGGGCGATCTGGGCATCGAATTGACGATCCGTCGGGTCGACACCGCGGAATACGTTAACCGGCTGCGCTCACGGGATTACGACATGGTCGTCAGCAGCTTCCCGCAGTCCAGCTCACCGGGCAACGAACAACGGGAGTACTTCCATTCGGTCAGCGCCGACCGCAGCGGCAGCCGCAACCTGATGGGCCTGAAGGACCCGGCGGTGGACAGCCTGGTGGACGGTCTGATCAATGCCGACTCCCGGCAGAGCCTGGTGACCCATGTGAAAGCGCTGGATCGGGTTCTGCTGTGGGGCTTCTATGTATTGCCGAACTGGCACATCAAGACCTGGCGCGTTGCGTACTGGGATCACATCGCCCATCCAGGCGTAAAAGCGCTTTCGGACATCGGCACCACCACCTGGTGGTACAAACCCGATGCGAAACCGGCCACGCCTGTCGACCAGACACAACAGCCGGGCGTCGCGCCCGCCCGTGCGGAGCAATGACATGCTGGCCTACATTCTTCGACGCTTGCTGCTGATCATTCCGACGCTGCTCGGCATCCTGGTGATCAACTTCATCATCGTTCAAGCCGCGCCTGGCGGGCCCGTCGAACAGATGATCGCCAAGATCGAGGGCTTCGACGGTGCCACTAGCCGCATCGCCGGCGGCGGCGCTGAAGTGGCCGTGGCCGGTTCCAACTATCGCGGCGCGCAGGGACTGGACCCTGCGCTGGTCAAGGAAATCGAGCGGATGTACGGCTTCGACAAGTCGCCGCCCGAACGCCTCTGGCTGATGATCAAGAATTACGCACAGCTCGATTTCGGCGACAGCTTCTTTCGCGATGCCAAGGTCATCGACCTGATCATCGAGAAGATGCCAGTGTCCATTTCCCTCGGGCTGTGGAGCACGCTGATCATGTACCTGGTGTCGATCCCGCTGGGCATCGCCAAGGCGACCCGCCACGGCAGCGCGTTCGATGTCTGGACCAGTTCGGCGATCATCGTGGGCTACGCGATCCCCGCGTTCCTATTCGCGATTCTGCTGATCGTGCTATTCGCCGGCGGCAGCTACCTGGACTGGTTCCCGCTGCGCGGCCTGACCTCGAACGACTTCGACGAGCTGAGCACCGTCGGCAAGATCCTCGACTACTTCTGGCATCTGGTGCTGCCGGTCACTGCGCTGGTCATCGGCAACTTCGCGACCATGACGCTGCTGACCAAGAACAGCTTCCTCGACGAGATCGGCAAACAGTACGTGGTCACCGCCAAGGCCAAGGGCCTGTCGAACAACCGCGTGCTGTACGGCCATGTGTTCCGCAACGCCATGCTGCTGGTCATCGCCGGCTTCCCCTCGGCTTTCATCAGCATCTTCTTCACCGGCTCGCTGCTGGTCGAAGTCATCTTCTCCCTCGACGGCCTGGGCCTGATGAGCTTCGAGGCGGCGATCAACCGGGATTACCCCGTGGTATTCGGCACCTTGTTCATCTTCACCCTCCTGGGACTGATCGTGAAGCTGATCGGCGACCTTACCTACACGCTGGTCGACCCGCGCATCGACTTCGAAAGCAGGAAGCATTGATATGACGCTGTCTCCCCTCAATCGCCGCCGCTTCGAGCGTTTCAAGGCCAACAAGCGCGGCTGGTGGTCGCTGTGGCTGTTCCTGATCCTGTTCGTCCTGAGCCTGGGCGCCGAGCTGATCGCCAATGACAAACCGCTGGCGTTGCGCTACGACGGCCACTGGTACTTCCCGGTGTTCGAGCGTTATCCGGAAACCACCTTCGGCGGCGAATTCCCGCTGGAAGCCAACTACAAGAGCCCGTACATCCAGGAGCTGCTGGCGGCGAAGGATGGCTGGACCCTGTGGGCACCGATCCCGTTCAGCTACGAAAGCATCAACTACGACCTCAAGGTCCCGGCACCCGCCCCGCCTTCGCGTGACAACTGGCTGGGCACCGACGACCAGGGCCGCGACGTGCTGGCCCGGGTCATCTATGGCTTTCGTATTTCCGTGCTATTCGCGCTGACGCTTACCGTGCTCAGTTCCATCATCGGCGTGATCGCCGGTGCATTGCAGGGCTTCTATGGCGGCTGGGTCGACCTGCTGGGCCAGCGCTTCCTGGAAGTCTGGTCCGGCCTGCCGGTCCTCTACCTGCTGATCATCCTGGCGAGCTTCGTGCAGCCCAACTTCTGGTGGCTGCTGGGGATCATGCTGCTGTTTTCCTGGATGAGCCTGGTGGATGTGGTACGCGCCGAATTCCTGCGCGGACGCAATCTGGAATACGTGCGCGCGGCGCGGGCGCTGGGCATGCAAAACGGCGCCATCATGTTCCGTCATATCCTGCCCAACGCCATGGTGTCGACCATGACCTTCATGCCCTTCATTCTGACCGGCGCCATCGGCACCCTGACCGCACTGGACTTTCTGGGCTTCGGCCTGCCCGCGGGATCGCCATCGCTGGGCGAACTGGTCGCCCAAGGCAAGGCCAACCTGCAGGCGCCCTGGCTGGGCATCAGCGCTTTCGCTGTACTGGCACTGATGCTGACCCTGCTGGTGTTCATCGGCGAATCCGCCCGCGACGCTTTCGACCCGAGGAAATGACATGAACCCGGACAATCTGATCGAAATCCGCGATCTGGCGGTCGAGTTCGTCACAGGCGACTCGCGCCAGCGTGTGGTCGAGAACATCAGCTTCGATATTCGACGCGGCGAGACCCTGGCGCTGGTCGGCGAAAGCGGCTCGGGCAAATCCGTCACCGCGCACTCCATTCTGCGCTTGCTGCCCTACCCCGCGGCCAGTCATCCGCAGGGCAGCATTCACTACGCGGGCGATGACCTGCTCAAGCTGAACGAGAAGAAGCTGCGTTCGATTCGTGGCAACCGCATCGCCATGATCTTTCAGGAGCCGATGACCTCGCTCAACCCGCTGCATTCTGTCGAAAAGCAGATCAACGAAGTGCTGGGCCTGCACAAGGGCCTGACCGGGCAAGCGGCCACGGATCGTACCCTGGAGCTGCTCGATCTGGTTGGCATCCCCGAGCCGCGCAAGCGACTCAAGGCCCTGCCCCACGAACTGTCAGGGGGCCAGCGTCAACGGGTCATGATCGCGATGGCGCTGGCCAACGAGCCGGAGCTGCTGATCGCCGACGAGCCGACCACGGCGCTGGACGTGACGGTACAATTGAAAATCCTCGAACTGCTCAAGCAGTTGCAGGCGCGCCTGGGCATGGCATTGCTGTTGATCAGCCACGATTTGAACGTCGTGAGGCAAATAGCCCATCGCGTATGTGTCATGCAGCGAGGTTGCATCGTCGAACAAGCATCCTGCGAAGAGCTGTTCCGGTCACCGCAGCATCCGTACACCCAGGTTCTGCTTGGCGCCGAGCCCAGTGGCGCTCCGGCGGCCAACCCCGCCGGGCCGGCACTGCTCGAAGTCGAGGACCTGAAAGTCTGGTTCCCGATCAAGAAGGGCCTGTTCAAGCGAACCGTCGATCACGTCAAAGCGGTCGATGGCATCCGCTTCAGCCTGCCCAAGGGGCAGACACTGGGGATCGTGGGTGAAAGTGGTTCGGGCAAATCGACACTGGGGTTGGCGATTCTTCGGCTGATCGGCAGCGAAGGCGCGATCCGGTTCCAGGGCGAGACGCTAGACACCCTGTCGCAGCAGCAGATCCGGCCGTTGCGCAGGCAGATGCAAGTGGTGTTTCAGGACCCTTTCGGCAGCCTGAGCCCGCGCATGTCGGTGGGGGAAATCGTGGGTGAAGGCCTGCGCATCCATCGCATGGGAACGGCTGCGGAGCAGGAAACGGCCATTATCGAAGCGCTCAGGGAGGTAGGTCTGGACCCAGGAACCCGGCACCGCTACCCCCACGAGTTTTCGGGCGGGCAACGGCAGCGTATCGCCATTGCCAGGGCCCTGGTGCTGAAGCCGGCGCTGATTCTGCTGGACGAGCCGACCTCGGCCCTCGACCGGACAGTGCAGCGTCAGGTAGTCGAGCTGTTACGCTCGCTGCAGGCCAAGTACAACCTGACATATTTGTTCATCAGCCATGACCTGGCTGTCGTCAAAGCGCTCAGCCACCAGTTGATGGTGGTCAAGCAAGGCCAAGTGGTCGAACAGGGTGCGGCGCAAGCTGTTTTCGCCGCACCGCAACATCCTTATACACAACAGCTGCTCGAGGCTGCCTTCATGGCGCCGGTAGCTGTCGATTAACCTCAAGAGGAACAACACATGGGTTTTCTCGCCGGTAAGCGCGTCCTGATCGTCGGTGTCGCCAGCAAACTGTCCATCGCATCCGGCATCGCTGCCGCCATGCATCGTGAAGGTGCAGAGCTTGCTTTCACCTACCAGAACGACAAGCTCAAGGGCCGTGTCGAAGAATTCGCAGCAGGCTGGGGTTCGGGCCCTGAGCTGTGCTTCCCTTGCGACGTGGCAAGCGATGAAGAAATCAACAAGGTCTTCGAAGATCTGAGCAAGAAGTGGGACGGCCTGGACGTCATCGTTCATTCGGTCGGCTTCGCGCCGGGCGATCAGCTGGACGGCGACTTCACTGAAGCCACCACTCGCGAAGGCTTCCGCATCGCTCATGACATCAGCGCCTACAGCTTCGTAGCCCTGGCCAAGGCCGGTCGCGAAATGATGAAAGGCCGCAACGGCAGCCTGCTGACCCTGTCGTACCTGGGTGCGGAGCGCACCATGCCGAACTACAACGTGATGGGCATGGCCAAGGCCAGCCTGGAAGCCGGCGTTCGTTACCTGGCAGGCAGCCTGGGCCCGGAAGGCACCCGCGTCAACGCCGTATCGGCCGGCCCGATCCGCACCCTGGCCGCTTCCGGCATCAAGAACTTCCGCAAGATGCTGGCCGCCAACGAAGCGCAGACGCCACTGCGTCGCAACGTCACCATCGAAGAAGTCGGCAACGCCGGCGCCTTCCTGTGCTCGGACCTGGCGTCGGGCATCAGCGGTGAAATCATGTACGTCGACGGCGGTTTCAACACCACCGCGATGGGCAACATCGAAGAGTGATCAATTCGATGCTGTAAGAGAGGCCGCTCATTGAGCGGCCTTTTTTGTGGGGTTGCGCCCTTGGCGGCGATTTCCGCACGCGGATATGGCGTCATTCCTGATCGCCAGCAAGCTGGCTCTCATCAAACAAAAACTATCTTGTTGATTTGCATCGCCGTGAGGATGTGCTCGTTGTGGGAGGGAGCTTGCTCGCGACGGCTTCACTGCGGTGGCACTGTTGGCATTGGGCATATCCATTACCGCGTCGGCTGGGCCATTTGGTTCCGGCCCTTACGGCCGGGTCACTTTCCTTTCGGGGAAAGTAACCAAGGCCTGAACTGACCCCCAAAAGTTGGACATCCAGTTCGACCCAAGGGGACAACCATGACGAAGTACAATCCGGCGTTCAAGCTCAAGCTGGTCAAGCAGTGCTTGTCCAGCGACAGTCTCAATAGCGT
>NZ_JBAJGT010000023.1:0-40173 GCF_036706555.1 Pseudomonas sp. JDS28PS106
ATTACATCCACTACTACAACCATGAACGTATCAGCCTCAAGCTCAACGGCCTGAGTCCGGTACAATTTCGAACACAGGCGATGAATTTTTAACGTTTCTCGTCCAACTTTTGGGGGTCAGTCCAGCCTTTGCCTACTTTGGGCGAAACCAAAGTAGGCCGGCCGTAAGGGCCGGAACCACGAGGTCCAGCGCATGCGGTAACGGATATGCACCCAGACCTACGTCTCGCCACCTTAACGGTATCTGCATTACCGCCATTGCGGGTAAATGCGATCCCCATGTTTGCTGCGACAGCGCGGCGCCATGGCGTCGGGCGGTCTCCTACAAGGCGTGCGCATTCCCGCTATTTCTGCCTGGGAACCCTCACCAGCACGCTCTCCGAATAGCGGTCATGCCAGGTACGGCGTTGTTTGTCGATCAGGCACCACGCAAACCCCAGCCCCAGGCACAGCCACGACGCCATGGCCACCACGAAGCGCAGCAGGGCCTGCATGAGGCTGATGGCGGTGCCGTCGGGGTTCTGCACGCGAATGCCCCAGACTTGCATGCCCAGAGTCTGCCCGGCATGGGTCCAGAACTTGGCGAAGAACGCGAAGGTTGCCAGCAGCAGGATCGAGGAGAGCAGGGGATCGCCGTCCAATGCGCCCGATTCGGACAGCTCGCGCAGTCGTGCTTCGCCAATGAAGGCCATCTGCAGCAGTTTGTAGAGGAAGGCGGTGACCAACTGGATGGCTATGCACAACAAGGCGTCATAGCAGATGGCGGCAAAGCGGCGGGGCAGGCTGGCGGGAGGGAAATCGCCTTGCGGCCGCAGAAGGTGTTGAGGCATCGGGCTGACTCTCGATAGCGCGGGAAAGCCTCATGTTACGCATTCGCGCCCACAAAAAAGCCCCTGGGATCAATACCAGGGGCTTTTTGGTCAAGCTATCAAGCTTCGGCTTGAACTTCGTCAGCCTGCATGCCTTTCTGGCCCTGCACAGCAACGAAAGTTACTTTCTGGCCTTCTTTCAGGCTCTTGAAGCCGTTGCCCTGGATAGCGCGGAAGTGCACGAACAGATCCGGACCGCTCTCTGGAGTGATAAAACCAAAACCCTTCTCGTCGTTGAACCACTTGACGGTGCCGCTCTGACGTGTAGACATTTTCTTATTTCCTTGACGCTTTAATTTAATGACAGCCTCTTTCGCTCGAAAGAGTACTGGGGCTGGGTTGCAGGAAGTAAGAAACGTAGAACGGGTTGTAGCAAACCTAGAGCTACTGCCCAGGTCCCGATTCAGCGACCTATGCAAACACAGTCCAGAAACTCTACGCCAACTCTCGTTACAAAAACAAGCCCCGCTTCGCTCCAGTTTCAACGGGCTTTATCAACCCCCGATCACGCGTCCCTGAAGCGGTGCAACACTGAGTGCCAAACGCTCTTGTGCACTTGTACAGTGCACTTTTCAGGCGCCTGGACACGCAGCATCTGGCCCCTTCAACGGAGCCTTGCAACCCTTTTTTCAAACCGTTCGAATCAGCGTCTTTTCTGACGCTATCGATCAGCCTCTGAAGTAACGCTGTGCAACGAAAGGCATTTTAGCCACCCGCATTGCCACCTTTTTGCCACGCACAATGGCCCAGACTTCGGTATCCAGTGCGCTGTGCTCGGTTGGGAGATAACCCATCGCAACCGGAGCGCCCAATGTCGGGCCGAAGCCGCCGCTGCAGACTGTGCCGATGCGCCGATCCTGGGCATCGACGATTTCCGCGCCCTCACGCACTGGAGTCCGCTCTTGTGGGAGCAATCCCACGCGTTTTTGCGCAATACCGTTCGTCTGCTGGGCAAAGATTTGCTCTGCTCCGGGAAAACCGCCGGCCCGTGCGCCATCGGCGCGGCGCACTTTGGAGATCGCCCATAGCAGGCTGGCCTCGATAGGCGAAGTCCGGGTATCCATATCATGTCCATAAAGGCACAGACCGGCTTCCAGACGCAGCGAATCGCGGGCCCCAAGGCCAATGGGCGCGACTTCCGGCTCTTCCAGCAGGCGACGCGCCAGAGTCTCGGCCTGCGCGGCAGGGACCGAAATCTCGTAACCGTCTTCACCGGTATAGCCGGAGCGGCTGACGTAGCAGTCCAGGTCCAGCAGCGTGACGCGGGCGTACTGCATGAAAATCATCTCCGCGACCTGCGGCGCCAGCCTCGACATGACCGCGGCGGCCGCAGGGCCCTGCAGCGCAAGCAGCGCTCGCTCTTCGAACAAAGGCTCGATTTCGCATTGGCCCGCCAGGTGCTCACGCAAGTGAGCCAGGTCCTGGTCCTTGCAGGCGGCGTTGACGACCAGCATCAGTTGGTCGTTGCCGAGGTTGGCAATCATCAGGTCGTCGAGGATGCCGCCCTGATCATTGGTGAACATCGCGTAGCGCTGCATGCCCTCGGGCAGGTCGATGACGTCGACCGGCACCAGGGTTTCCAGCGCCTTGGCGGCGCCCGGACCGCTCAGCAAGATCTGGCCCATGTGCGAGACGTCGAACAGCCCGGCCTGCGAGCGGGTGTGCAGATGCTCTTTCATCACGCCGGCCGGGTACTGCACGGGCATGTCGTAGCCAGCGAAAGGCACCATCCGTGCGCCGAGTTCGCGATGCAAAGTGTGCAGTGGGGTGGTTAGCAGGGGGTGTGTCATGAATCCAGTCCTTTAAAGGGTGGGAGCCAGCATGGCGGATCGCTGCGAAGCGATCGCCAGCAAGCTGGCTCCTACAGGAGGGAGCGTCAGGCTTCCTGATAGCTTTCGATGGAAGGGCAGGCGCAGACGAGATTTCGGTCACCGAACACGTTGTCCACGCGACCCACCGGCGGCCAGTATTTGCCGTCGATCAGCGATTCGACCGGGTACACCGCCTGCTCGCGGCTGTAGGGATGGGTCCACTCGCCGACGATTTCCGCCGCGGTATGCGGAGCGTTCTTGAGCGGGTTATCGTCCTTGTCGAGGGTGCCGTTCTCGACCGCGCGGATTTCTTCGCGGATCTTGATCATCGCGTCGCAGAAGCGGTCCAGCTCTTCGCGCGATTCGCTTTCAGTCGGCTCGATCATCAGGGTCCCCGCAACCGGGAATGACATGGTCGGCGCGTGGAAGCCGAAGTCGATCAGGCGCTTGGCGACGTCGTCGACGCTGATGCCGCTGCTGTCCTTGATCGGGCGCAGGTCGAGGATGCATTCATGGGCGACCAGGCCGTTGCTGCCGGTGTATAGCACCGGGTAGTGATCTTCCAGGCGGCGGGAAATGTAGTTGGCGTTGAGGATCGCCAGCTGCGACGCGCGCTTCAGGCCTTCGCCGCCCATCATGCGGATGTACATCCAGGTGATCGGCAGAATGCTGGCACTGCCGAACGGCGCCGCGCAAACCGCGCCTTCCTTGCGTTCCATGCGTGCGTGGCCCGGCATGAACGGCGCCAGGTGCGACTTGACGCCGATGGGACCAACGCCCGGACCGCCGCCGCCATGGGGAATGCAGAAGGTCTTGTGCAGGTTGAGGTGAGACACGTCGCCGCCGAACTTGCCTGGGGCACACAGACCGACCATCGCGTTCATGTTCGCGCCGTCGATGTACACCTGGCCGCCATTGTCATGGACGATGCCGCAGATTTCGCGGATGCCTTCCTCGAACACGCCATGGGTCGAGGGGTAGGTGATCATGATCGCCGCCAGGTGGTCGCGGTGCTGTTCGGCCTTGGCGCGCAGGTCTTCGATGTCGACGTTGCCTCGGCTGTCGCAGGCGGTAACCACCACGCGCATGCCGGCCATGTTGGCGGTGGCCGGGTTGGTCCCGTGGGCGGAAGAGGGGATCAGGCAGATATCACGGTGCTCATCGCCACGACTCTGATGGTAGGCGCGAATGGCCAGCAAGCCGGCGTACTCGCCCTGGGAACCGGCGTTGGGTTGCAGCGAGATGGCGTCGTAGCCGGTCGCTGCGCACAGCATCGTTTCCAGTTCCTGGGTCAGTTGCTGGTAACCGGCGCTTTGCTCGGCGGGCGCGAACGGGTGCAGGTTGCCAAATTCGGCCCAGGTGATCGGGATCATTTCGCTGGCCGCGTTGAGCTTCATGGTGCAGGAGCCCAGCGGAATCATAGTGCGATCGAGTGCCAGATCCTTGTCCGCCAGTTTGCGCAGGTAGCGCATCAGCTCGGTTTCGGAATGATAGCGATTGAAAACCGGGTGGCTGAGGATCGCGGACTGGCGCAGCAATGCCTCGGGCAGGCGCGACTCGGCACTGGCAGCCAGCGCGTCGAAGTCCGGCAGCGCCTTGCCGTCAGTGGCGAACAGTGCCCAGAGCGTTTCGATACTTGCCTGGGACGTAGTTTCGTCGAACGACAGGCCCAGGGCCTCGGCGCTCACTTCGCGCAGATTGATGCTCCGGGCACGGGCCTTGGCGTGCAGCGCGGCGGTATCGGCGCCGGTGTTGAAGGTCAGGCTGTCGAAGAAGAATTGCTGGTCGGCCTCAATGCCCAGCTGGCGCATGCCGGCGGCAAAGATAGCGGTCAGACGATGCACGCGGTTGGCGATGCGGGTCAGCCCGCTCGGTCCGTGGTAGACGGCGTACATGCTGGCGATGTTGGCGAGCAGCACCTGGGCGGTGCAGATGTTGCTGGTCGCCTTCTCGCGACGGATGTGTTGTTCGCGGGTCTGCATCGCCAGACGTAGGGCCTGCTTCCCATGGCGGTCCACCGAGACACCGACCAGACGTCCCGGCATGTCGCGCTTGAACACGTCACGGGTCGAGAAATAAGCGGCATGCGGTCCGCCGAAGCCCAGCGGCACGCCGAAACGCTGTGCGGTACCGATGGCGACGTCGGCGCCGAACTCACCTGGAGGCGTCAGCAGCGTCAGGGCCAGCAGGTCGGCGGCCACCGCCACCAGCGCGTTGCTCTGATGGAAACGCTCGACCAGTTCCCGATAATCGAATACGTCACCGTTGCTGGCCGGGTATTGCAAGAGCGCACCGAAAAAGGCGCTGACGTCGGTCAGCTGCGCCTCGTCGGCGACCACGACCTCAATGCCCAGGGGTTCGGCGCGAGTGCGCAGCACATCCAGGGTCTGCGGGTGGCAATGAATGGACGCGAAGAACTGCTGACTGCCTTTGTTCTTGCTCAGGCGCTTGCAGAAGGTCATGGCTTCGGCGGCGGCCGTGGCCTCGTCGAGCAGCGAGGCGTTGGCGATCGGCAGGCCGGTCAGGTCGCTGATCAGGGTCTGGAAGTTGAGCAGCGACTCCAGGCGGCCCTGGGAAATTTCCGGCTGGTATGGCGTGTAGGCCGTGTACCACGCCGGATTTTCCAGCAGGTTGCGCAGGATCGGCGCCGGCGTGTGGGTGTTGTAGTAACCCTGGCCGATGTAAGTCTTGAACAGCTGGTTTTTGGCGGCGATGGCCTTGATCGACGCCAGTGCGTCGGCTTCGCTTTGCCCTGCTGGCAGGTCGAGCACGCTGGTGCCCTTGATGCTTTCCGGGATGACGCTTTCGCTCAAGGCCTCGATGGAGTCGAAGCCCAGAGTTTCGAGCATGGCCCGCTCATCGGCCTCGCGTGGGCCGATATGACGGGCGATGAATTCGTTGGCGGTGTTCAGTTCGATGCGGTCGGTCATGGGAGCGGTCCTCAGGCTTCGGCGTTGGCTTTGATCAGGCGGTCGTAGGCGTCCTGATCCAGCAGGCCGTGAATGGCATCAGCGTTCGCGGGAATGAAGCGAAAGAACCAGCCTGCGCCCAGGGCGTCTTCATTGACCAGTTCCGGAGTGGCGTCCAGCGCTGTGTTGACTTCGACCACTTCGCCGTCCAGCGGCATGTTGATGCTGCTGGCAGCTTTCACCGATTCCACCACCGATACTTCGGCGTGTTGAGTGTAGGCCTGCATTTCCGGGAGCTGTACGAAGACGACATCGCCGAGCGATTCCTGTGCGTAAGGGGTAATGCCCACCGTGACACTGCCATCGGCCTCGCTCCGCAGCCATTCGTGTTCTACGGTAAAACGCAACTCGCTCATAAAGACTCCTCGGGATTGGAAGGTTCGCGCCAGGCGGACCCTTATCCGGAGTCAGTAAGCAAGATTGCGGCCATAACATTTAACTCCTTCAATATCAGAGAGTTATGAAGTTATTGCGTGAGCTGCGGAAAAGCGGCTGTATCGATATCATTCCACTCTGCGAGGGCGACGTGCTTGCGAACGAGGACTCCAGACCACGCCCGAAGCGGGGCAGGCCAGTTATGGAATGAATTCGTTACAGTGGAACGGATTCATTCCACTCCTCAGGGTCGGTGGCCTATCCCGTATTTGCGCAGGCGATGGGCAATCGCCGTATGCGAGGTGTTCAGGCGAGTCGCAAGCTGACGGGTGGAAGGATGCTGGTCATAAAGCCTTTCCAGCAGACTCTTCTCGAATGCGTCGACAGCTTCTTCCAGGCTTCCGATTTCGCCTTCCTGCTGGCGGGCGACAGCGGTTCCCGCGATATCCAGGTCGCCCATGTCCACCACGTTGCCTTCGCTGATGGCGGCCGCGCGGAATATCACGTTCTGCAACTGGCGCACGTTTCCGGGCCAGCGGTTGCCGAGCAGCGCCGAATGGGTATCGGCGGAAAGGCGACACAGTGGGCGCTGAATCTGGGTGCAGGCGTGCTCCATGAAGAAGCGGGCCAGCAGCAGGATGTCCTGGCCGCGCTCGCGCAGCGGGGGAACTTGCAGGTTCAGCACGTTGAGACGGTAGAAAAGGTCCTCGCGGAAAGTACCTTCGATGACCATCTTTTCCAGGTCGCGGTGAGTCGCGCTGAGGATGCGCACGTTGACCTGGACCTCACGGTCGCCGCCAACCCGACGGAAGCTGCCGTCGTTAAGGAAACGCAGGAGTTTGGCTTGCAGGTAAGGCGACATCTCGCCGATTTCATCGAGAAACACCGTGCCTTGGTTGGCAAGCTCCATCAGCCCCGGCTTGCCGCCTCGTTGAGCGCCGGTAAAGGCACCCGGGGCGTAGCCGAACAATTCGCTTTCGGCGAGATTTTCCGGCAGCGCCGCGCAGTTCAGCGCAAGAAAGGGCTCGCCATGACGTGCGCTGCTGGCGTGGCAGGCGCGGGCGACAAGCTCCTTGCCGGTTCCGGTTTCGCCGCGGATCAATAAGGGTGCGTCCAGGGCCGCGACCCTCAGAGCGCGAGCTTTCAAGGTGCGAATGGCAGGCGACTCGCCCAGCAGCGCATCGAATCCTTCCGGATGATCATGGTGCAGCGCGGACAGGCGCTCACCCATGCGGCTCGGCAGATAAAGAGTGATCAGCGCGCCGGCTTCGGTAATCGGCGTGGCATCGAGCAGCAAGGCTTCGCCATTGAGCGTGATTTCGCGCAGCGGCAGGCGGAAACCGTGCTCCAGCAGTTCGGTTTGCAGGTTCGGGTCAGTGAACAATTCGCCTATCGGCTCGCCGGCGGGTTCTCGCCCGATCAGTGCGATGAACGCCGGATTGGCCAGCAACACATGGCCCGCGCTGTCCAGCGCCAGGACCGGATCGGTCATGGCCGCGAGCAGGGCGTCCAGCTGCAGATGACGACGCTGGCCGGGCAGGATATCCACCACGGTGATCGCTTCCACGCCGCGCACCCGGAACAACGCGTCCTTGAGTTCTTCGAGCATCTGATGGCTCAAGGTTGGCGCGTCGATGTAGACGTTGGGCGGCACCATTTCCACCGCATCCAGATTCAGATTGCGCCCGCCCAAGATCGCCAGCACTTCCTGAGTAATGCCGACGCGGTCGATGAAAGTGACGTGGATGCGCATAGACGCTGAAGATTCCAGCCTGGGAAAGGCCGTCAGTATGCCTTGTGAACAGCAGATTTGGCAGCAACATGGCTGCCGCTCTGCGGCAGATCGCGGATACAGGTCTGCGAATATCCTTGTAGGAGCCAGCGGACGGCGATGGGCTCACTCCAGATGCTCAGGCTTTACCGGCTCGCCCGATTTTGCATCCAGCTGATCGCGGATGTCTTCGAACATGCGGTCATAATCCGGGTGCCGCGCGAGCGGCAGCGCGTCGGCGCTGGGCAGGCCATGAGCAAGGGCGATACGGCTGGCGTCATGGGCGAAGTTGTATGCGAGATCCCGCGGCAGCTGGAAGTGTTCGGTAAACGTCTGGCCTTCGATATCCCCTTCCATGGTGAAACTCACGCAAGTGCCTTCGCCGGGATCGCTGGTCACTTCGTAGCGCAGATGGATGTCGTAGGTGGCATCCGGTCGTTGCAGGGCGGTGTGAGTGATATGCAGGTGGCCGGGCTCGAACATGGCAGTGCTCCGTCGAAGCGCAAAGAAGGTAGACAGCGTTGTCTATGGACTGTGCACAGCGTAGTCCCGCTTCGAGGTGTCTGTATGACAGGGGTCAATCCGCCGCCGGTTCCGGCCTGGACCACAGCCACAGATTGCCCAGCGCCATGCCGGCAATGGCGAGGTACAGCCACCAGACATGTTCGAGCAGCGTCAACATCAGCACCGCGCAGACCAGCATGCTGATCGTGGCGCTGATCTTCGCGCTGCGCGCTACCAGCCGCCCATTGCGCCAATTGTTGAGGACCGGACCGAAAACCCGGTGGTTTTCCAGCCAGGCATTGAGCCGTGGCGAGCTGCGCGTCGCCGCCCAGGCCGCGAGCAGAATGAACTCGGTGGTCGGCAGCCCTGGAATGAAAATGGCGGCGATGCCGATGCCGAGGCTGAGATAGGCAAGAATGCCGAACAGAAAACGAGAGAGTCGGGAGCCGGGCGGTTTATACGTCATGGTCACTACAGGCAGATTCACAAAGCCCGGCCAGCTTAGGCGGTCTGCTAGCGCGCGTCGAGCGGTAAGCGGCGGATCGCCAGTAAGACGGATCGTCGGAGTGCCGCCCACAGCAAGCTGGCTCCTACACGGTACGTAGGAGCCAGCGGGCGGCGATCCGTCTCGCTGGCGATGATCGCAATCAGCTCGCGTTATGCAGCGCCAGGCAGTTATCCAGCATGCGGTTGGAAAATGCCCATTCGTTGTCGTACCAGGCCAGCACCTTGAGCAGCTTGCCGCTGACCTTGGTGTGGTTGGCGTCGAAGATCGACGACAGCGGATTGTGGTTGAAGTCGTGGGAGACCAGCGGCAGGGTGTTGTAACCCAGCACCTTCGAGCGTTCGCTGGCCTCTTTCATCAGCGCATTGACTTCCTCGACGGTGGTTTCACGCTGCAGGTTCACGGTCAGGTCGACCAGCGACACATTGATTACTGGCACCCGGACCGCCATGCCGGTAAGTTTGCCCGCCAGTTCCGGCAGAACCAGGCCGACCGCTTCAGCCGCGCCAGTCTTGCTGGGGATCATCGACTGGGTGGCCGAGCGCGCCCGGTACGGGTCGCTGTGGTACACGTCGATCAGGTTCTGGTCGTTGGTGTACGCATGGATAGTGGTCATCAGGCCGTTTTCGATGCCCAGCTCGCGATGAAGCACCTGGGCAACCGGTGCCAGGCAGTTGGTGGTGCACGATGCGCTGGAAATGATCTGGTGCGACTGGCGCAGGCTGTCATGGTTGACGCCGTAGACGATGGTCGCGTCGGCGCCCTTGGCCGGAGCCGAGATAATCACTTTGCGCGCGCCGGCGGTGAGATGCGCCGCGGCCTTGTCGCGACTGGTGAACAGCCCGGTGCACTCGAATACCACATCGATGTCGAGCGATTTCCAGGGCAGCTCGGCGGGATTGCGGATCGCGCTGACCGCGATACGGTCACCATTGACGGTGAGACTTTCCTTATCGCATTCGACGGTGCCGGCGAACGGGCCGTGTACAGTGTCGAAGCGCAGCAGGTGCGCGTTCATTTCGCTGTCGCCCAGGTCATTGATCGCGACGACCTGCAGGTCCTGGCGATAGCCTTGGGTATAGAGTGCGCGCAGGACATTGCGGCCGATACGGCCGAAACCGTTGATTGCGATACGTAGAGTCATACAACCGTCCCTCGGGATTTGTTGTTGGAATTACAAGATTATGCTCATGGAAATAGAAAACAACCTTTTTTAGTGGCAATATTTTTGTATATCTACAAATACAAACCTGAAAGGCCCGCTCAGACGACCCGCATTCGCTGCCAATTCCTGCGAACGCGGGTTTCACGGGCGCTGTCTTTACGGGTGACCACAGACGTCAGCCTGGAGTTCATCACATGCATCCCCGCATTCTTGAGGTAACCGAGCGGCTGATCGCTCGCAGCCGCGATACCCGTCAGCGCTACCTGCAACTGATTCGTGGCGCCGCCAGCGACGGGCCGATGCGTGGCAAGCTGCAATGCGCCAACTTCGCCCACGGCGTCGCCGCATGCGGGCCGCAGGACAAAGATAATCTGCGGCTGATGAACGCCGCCAACGTCGCCATCGTTTCTTCCTACAACGAGATGCTCTCCGCGCATCAGCCCTACGAACATTATCCGACCCAGATCAAGCAGGCCCTGCGTGACATCGGCTCGGTGGGGCAGTTCGCCGGTGGCGTGCCCGCCATGTGCGACGGCGTGACCCAGGGCGAGCCTGGCATGGAGCTGGGGATCGCCAGCCGCGAAGTGATCGCGATGTCTACTGCCGTGGCGCTGTCCCACAACATGTTCGACGCGGCGCTGATGCTGGGCATCTGCGACAAGATCGTGCCCGGCCTGATGATGGGGTCGCTGCGTTTCGGTCATCTGCCGACCATTTTCGTGCCGGGCGGACCGATGGTGTCGGGGCTTTCCAACAAGGAAAAGGCCGACGTGCGCCAGCGCTTCGCCGAAGGCAAAGCAAGCCGCGAGGAGCTGCTGGATGCGGAAATGAAGTCCTATCACAGCCCCGGAACCTGCACGTTCTACGGCACGGCCAACACCAACCAGTTGCTGATGGAAGTCATGGGCCTGCACCTGCCCGGCGCTTCGTTCGTCAACCCGTATACGCCGCTGCGCGATGCGCTGACCGTCGAGGCCGCGCATCAGGTCACGCGCCTGACCATGCAGAGCGGCAATTTCATGCCTATCGGTGAAATCGTCGACGAGCGCGCGCTGGTCAACTCCATCGTGGCGCTGCACGCGACCGGCGGCTCGACCAACCATACGCTGCACATGCCGGCCATTGCCCAGGCCGCCGGCATCCAGCTGACCTGGCAGGACATGGCCGACCTGTCCGAAGTGGCTCCGACCCTGAGCCACGTCTATCCGAACGGCAAGGCCGATATCAACCACTTCCAGGCAGCGGGGGGCATGGCGTTCCTGATTCGCGAACTGCTCGACGCCGGCTTGCTGCATGACGACGTCAATACCGTCGCCGGCCGTGGCTTGCGCCTCTACACCCGCGAGCCTTTTCTGGAAGACGGCAAGCTGGTCTGGCGCGACGGCCCGCGCGAGAGTCTGGACGAAAACATTTTGCGGCCGATGGCCCGCCCGTTTTCGCCAGAAGGCGGCCTGCGGGTCATGCAGGGCAACCTCGGACGCGGAGTCATGAAAGTGTCCGCCGTGGCGCCCGAGCATCAGGTCGTCGAAGCGCCGGCCAGGGTTTTCCACGACCAGCAGGATCTGGCCGACGCCTTCAAGGCGGGCGAGCTGGAGTGTGATTTCGTCGCGGTCATGCGTTTCCAGGGCCCGCGTTCCAACGGCATGCCCGAACTGCACAAGATGACGCCGTTTCTGGGCGTGCTGCAGGATCGCGGCTTCAAGGTGGCGCTGGTCACCGACGGTCGCATGTCCGGCGCGTCGGGAAAAATTCCGGCGGCCATTCACGTTTGCCCCGAAGCCTTCGACGGCGGGCCGCTGGCGCTGGTGCAGGATGGTGACGTGATTCGCGTCGACGGTGTGAATGGCACGTTGCAAGTTCTGCTCGAACCGGCAGAATTGGCGGCAAGGGAACCGGCCGTCAATCACCTCGACAACGGAGTGGGCTGCGGGCGGGAATTGTTCGGTTTCATGCGTATGGCCTTCAGCTCCGCGGAGCAAGGTGCCAGCGCATTTACCTCAAGTCTGGAGAAGCTCACGTGAAATTGGCCCTGGTCGGTGATATTGGCGGCACCAACGCAAGATTTGCCATATGGGAGGATGACCAGCTGCATTCGGTGCGGGTCTTCCCAACCATCGACTACAGCGGGCCTGAGCAGGCGGTCGAGCTTTACTTGCAGGATCTCGAACTGCAGCGCGGCGATGTCGGTTTCGCCTGCCTGGCGGTGGCAGGTCCCGTGGACGGCGATCACTTCCAGTTCACCAACAGCCACTGGGAGCTGAGCAGGAAAGCCTTCTGCAAGCATCTGAAGATCGATCATCTGCTGCTGATCAACGACTTCACCGCCATGGCGCTGGGCATGACCCGCCTGCGCGACGACGAGTACCTGACCATTTGTCATGGCATCGGCCGGCCCGAGCGTCCCCGGGTAGTGATCGGGCCTGGGACCGGGCTGGGCGTTGGTACGCTGACGCCTGCCGGCGAGCACGTCTGGATGGCCTTGCCGGGCGAGGGCGGTCACGTCGATCTGCCGATTGGTACGGCCCGCGAGGCCTTGCTGTGGGCACGCTTGATGGCCGAGCACGAACACGTCAGCGCCGAGACGGTGCTCAGCGGCACAGGCCTGCTGAACCTGTATCGGGCCAGCTGCGAACTGGACGGAATCGAAGCGATTCACAAATCTCCCGCCGCCGTTACCACGGCGGCGCTGGCCGGCGAGCCGGTTGCGGCTGCTGTGCTCGACCAGTTCTGCGTCTTCCTGGGCCGCGTGGTGGGCAACTGCGTGCTGACCGTCGGCGGGCTGGGCGGGGTCTATATCGTCGGCGGCGTGGTGCCGCGTTTCATCGATTTCTTCAGCGCCAGCGGCTTCCGTCGCGCACTCGCGGAAAAGGGCGTGATGAGCGATTATTTCGACGGCTTGCCGGTCTGGCTGGTGACAGCCGAGTATCCGGGCCTGACAGGAGCGGGCGTCGCCCTGCAACAGGCGTTTGGATCGCAGGTCTGAGGCGCGGGTCGGACGTGCCGGAACACACGCATTACCCATAACAACAATTGCGTCACAAGGACGATCTACCTTGAGTTCAGTCAGTAAGTCGATCTTGCTGGTCGACGACGACCAGGATATTCGCGAGTTGCTCGACACCTACCTGAGCCGGGCCGGTTTTCAGGTGCGGACCGTGGGCGACGGCGCCGGATTCCGCCAGGCATTCAACGACACTCCCAGCGACCTGCTGATCCTCGACGTCATGCTGCCCGACGAAGATGGCTTCAGCCTATGCCGGTGGGTACGCCAGCACCCGCGCCAGCCGCATGTGCCGATCATCATGTTGACCGCCAGCTCTGATGAAGCCGACCGCGTGATCGGCCTGGAACTGGGAGCCGACGACTATCTGGGCAAGCCTTTCAGCCCTCGCGAGTTGCAGGCGCGGATCAAGGCCCTGCTGCGCCGGGCGCAGTTCGGCCAGGAGCGCTCGGGCGGCGATGTGCTGGTGTTCGACGAGTGGCGCCTGGACATGGTCAGCCATCGGCTGTTCCACAACGACGGCGAAGAAGTGATTCTCTCGGGCGCGGACTTTGCGCTGCTCAAGCTGTTTCTCGACAACCCCCAGCAGATTTTGGATCGCGACACCATCGGGAACGCAACCCGTGGCCGCGAGCTGATGCCGCTGGAGCGCATCGTCGACATGGCGGTCAGTCGGCTGCGGCAACGCTTGCGCGACACCGGCAAGTCGCCCCGGCTGATTCGCACAGTGCGTGGCAGCGGTTATCTGCTGGCGGCCCACGTCAATGCGCAGACGAGCGGCGGTTATTAAACTGCCGCGCCGCCTGCCGCTGCCGCGTTCGCTGCTCGGGCGCATGCTGCTGCTCACGTTGCTGGCGGTGTTGCTGGCGCAGACGCTGTCGAGCCTGATCTGGCTGTCGCAGTTGCGCGCGACCCAGATGGAAGGGCTGGTCACCAGTGCGCGCAGCTTGGCCTATTCGATGGCGGCCAGCGTCAGTTATTTCCGTTCGCTGCCGGTGGCCTATCGGCCGCTGGTGCTGGATCAACTGCGCAGCATGGGCGGTACCCGGTTCGTGGTGTCGCTCAACAACCATCCGCTGGACATGCAACTGCTGCCGCCTACACCCCGCAAGCAGGCGGTGCTCGACGTGGTGGGCGACGTGCTGCGTCAGCATCTGGGCAAACAGCCGAACATCGCCGTGTGGTTCGTGAGGCCCGATGATCTGCGCATCTTCAACAGCGGCCTCAAGCTCGACGAACTGCCGCGCTCCTGGGCGCACTACGCCCTGACGCTGGAACCGGTCAACCCGCCGGTGCTGGTGACCCAGATCGAGCTGGCGCCCGGCGAATGGTTCTACATCGCCTCGTTGCTGCCTGAGCCTTACACTTCGCTGGAGGAACAGGAGCTGCCGGTCCAGCAGGTCTGGTTCATCGTGCTAACCAGCGTGTTTCTGCTGTTGTTCATCGGTCTGCTGGTGCACTGGCAGAGCCGTCCTCTCAAGCGCCTTGCCCGCGCGGCCCGCGACATGTCGCTGGGTGCCGACGTGGAGCCGGTAGTGGAGGGCGGCGGCAGCGAGATCGTGGAAGTGAGTCGGGCCTTCAAGACCATGCGGACCCGGATCAGCCGCTATCTGACCGAGCGCGGCCAGTTGTTCAGCGCGATTTCCCACGACCTGCGCACGCCTATCACGCGCTTGCGCCTGCGGGTCGAACTGCTCGAAGACGAACAATTACAGACCAGGTTCGGACGCGATCTCGACGAGCTGGAATTACTGGTGAAGGGCGCGTTGCAATGCGTGAAGGACACCGATATCCACGAAAATATCGAGCCGGTCGATCTCAACCTGTTGCTTGAATGCCTGGTGGAGCCCTGGATCCGCCCGGATGGCGAGGGGTGCGTCACCCAGAACGGCGTCGCCCAGGCGCCATACCCCGGCAAACCGCTGGCGTTGCGTCGCTGCATCGGCAACCTGATCGACAATGCCATCAAGTACGGGCATCGCGCGCATCTCAGGGTCGAGGACAACGACCTGGCGTTCGTCCTGCACGTCGACGACGAAGGCCCTGGCGTGCCCGAACAGCGGCTCGAACACGTGTTCGAACCGCATTTCCGGCTGGCCGGCAATCAACAGCAGGGCTACGGCCTGGGCCTGGGCATCGCCCGCAACATCGCCCATAGCCATGGCGGCGAGGTCAGCCTGCAGAACCTGCGCGAGGGCGGATTGCGGGTTACCTTGTATCTCCCAAGATCGGTGGATTGACCAATCGCCGTAGGCCAGCTTGCTGTGGGCGGCAATCCGACGAACGATAATGCGGTTTGCCTGATTGCGCGGCGTTCTTAAGCTGCCGCTTTGCAGCAGATCGCCAGCAAGCTGGCTCCTACGAATATCGCGCGGGAATGTCACTGATTGGTGACATTCCCGCATCCCTTCGTTACCGTCCATCATCCGGGCTTGGTTAGACTCCCCGGAAGCGCAAGCATCAGACTTGCCCGGATAACAACAATAAAGGTCTTCACGATGAATTCACTCTCGCGTCTCGCCGTTGTCATCTCCCTCGCCTCGTTGTTCCCGCTGAGCGCTATTGCCGCTGAATCCAAAGGCACTGTCGAAGTCGTGCACTGGTGGACGTCGGGTGGAGAAAAGGCCGCGGTTGATGTACTCAAGGCTCAGGTCGAAAAAGACGGCTTCACCTGGAAAGACGGCGCGGTGGCGGGCGGTGGCGGTTCCACTGCGATGACCGTGCTCAAGAGCCGCGCGGTGGCCGGCAACCCGCCCGGCGTCGCCCAGATCAAGGGGCCGGACATTCAGGAATGGGCTTCCACCGGACTGCTGGATACCGATGCTCTGAAAGATGTCGCCAAGCAGGAGAAGTGGGACTCGCTGCTGGACAAGAAAGTCTCCGACACCGTGAAGTACGACGGTGACTACGTGGCCGTGCCGGTCAATATCCACCGCGTCAACTGGCTGTGGATCAATCCGGCGGTGTTCAAGAAGGCCGGCATCGACAAAGCCCCGACCACACTCCAGGAATTCTATGCCGCCGGTGACAAGCTCAAGGCAGCCGGCCTCATCGCGCTGGCCCATGGCGGTCAGCCGTGGCAGGACAGCACCGTGTTCGAGGCCGTGGTCCTCTCGGTCATGGGTGCCGACGGTTACAAAAAGGCGCTGGTGGATCTGGACAGCGGCGCGCTGACCGGCGATGGCATGGTGAAATCCTTCACTGAGCTGAAGAAGGTCGCCACCTACATGGACGCCAACCGAGCCGGCCGGGACTGGAACATCGCCGCCGCGGAAGTCATCAACGGCAAGGCCGGTATGCAGATCATGGGCGACTGGGCCAAGAGCGAATGGACCGCGGCCAAGAAGGTCGCCGGCCAGGATTACCAGTGCGTCGCCTTCCCCGGCACTGAAAAGGCGTTCACCTACAACATCGACTCCATGGCGGTGTTCAAGCAGAAGGACAAGGGCACCACGGCCGCGCAGCAGGACCTTGCCAAGGTCGCATTGGGCGAGGAGTTCCAGAAAGTCTTCAGCATCAACAAGGGCTCGATCCCGGTGCGCAACGACATGCTTGCCGACATGAGCAAGTACGGCTTCGACTCCTGCGCCCAGACCGCCGCCAAGGACTTCCTGGCCGACTCGAAGAATGGCGGGCTGCAACCGAGCATGGCCCACAACATGGCGACCACCCTCGCCGTGCAGGGAGCTATCTTTGATGTGGTGACCAACTACATCAACGACCCGGCCGCAGACCCTGCCGCCGCCGCGAAGAAGCTGGCCGCCGCCATTCAGTCGGCCCAGTAATCCGCGTTACCTGACCTCCAGCCGCAGTTTGTGCTGATGAAACCGTCCTGACGGTTTCACGCACGGCTGCGAGCCGGATTCGATTCTCTGGAGTGGATACGTCCGATGAGTTCTGTCGCTGTGCTGCGCAAAGCCTCGCCCCTGGATGCGCTGCAACGCTGGCTGCCGAAACTGGTGCTGGCGCCCAGCATGTTCGTGGTGCTGGTGGGTTTCTACGGCTACATCCTGTGGACGTTCGTGCTGTCGTTCACCAATTCCACCTTCCTGCCCAGCTACAAGTGGGTGGGCGGGGCGCAGTATGCGCGGTTGATGGACAACGACCGCTGGTGGGTCGCAAGCAAGAATCTGGCGGTATTCGGCGGCATGTTCATTGCCATAAGTCTGGTAGTGGGCGTGGTGCTGGCTGTTTTACTCGACCAGCGCATCCGTCGTGAAGGCGCAATCCGCACCATTTACCTGTATCCGATGGCGCTGTCGATGATCGTCACCGGCACTGCCTGGAAGTGGCTGCTCAACCCGGGTCTAGGTCTGGACAAGATGCTGCGCGACTGGGGCTGGGAAGGCTTCCGGCTCGACTGGCTGGTGGACCCCGATCGCGTCGTGTACTGCCTGGTGATCGCCGCGGTCTGGCAGTCGTCGGGATTCGTGATGGCGCTGTTTCTGGCCGGCCTGCGGGGCGTTGATCAGTCGATCATCCGCGCCGCGCAAATGGACGGCGCAAGCCTTCCGCGCATCTATTGGCGTGTAGTGCTGCCCAGCCTGCGTCCGGTGTTTTTCAGCGCAATCATGATCCTGGCGCACATCGCGATCAAAAGCTTCGACCTGGTGGCCGCCATGACGGCCGGCGGCCCCGGTTACTCGTCGGACCTGCCGGCGATGTTCATGTACTCCTTCACCTTCAGCCGCGGCCAGATGGGCATGGGTTCGGCGAGCGCGATCCTGATGCTCGGCGCCATCCTCGCGATCCTGGTGCCGTATCTGTATTCCGAGCTGAGGACCAAGCGTCATGACTGATTATGTAGGAAAGCCCGGTATCAGCCTGAGCCGGATACTGATCCATGCGGTCCTGCTGCTGGCCTGCCTGGTTTACCTGGTGCCGCTGGTGGTGATGCTGCTGACCAGCTTCAAGACCCCGGAAGACGTCGCGGTCGGCAACCTGTTGAGCTGGCCGAGCGCGGTTACGGTCATTGGCTGGATCAAGGCCTGGGACATTGTCGACGGCTATTTCTGGAACTCCATCAAGATCACCGTGCCGGCGGTGATCCTTTCCACCGCCATCGGCGCGTTGAATGGCTACGTGCTGTCGATGTGGCGCTTCCGTGGATCGCAACTGTTCTTCGGTCTGCTGCTGTTCGGCTGCTTCCTGCCGTTCCAGACCGTGTTGCTGCCGGCGTCCTTCACCCTCGGCAAGATGGGCCTGGCGAGCACCACGACCGGTCTGGTGTTCGTCCATGTGGTGTACGGGCTGGCTTTTACCACGCTGTTCTTCCGCAACTTCTACGTCAGCGTCCCGGACGCGCTGGTGCGCGCCGCCCGGCTCGACGGGGCAGGGTTCTTCACGATCTTCTGGCGGATCATCCTGCCGATGTCGACGCCGATCATCATGGTCTGCCTGATCTGGCAGTTCACACAAATCTGGAACGACTTCCTGTTCGGCGTGGTGTTCTCCAGCGGCGAGTCGCAACCGGTCACCGTGGCCCTCAACAATCTGGTCAACACCAGCACCGGGGCCAAGGAATACAACGTTGATATGGCGGCGGCGATGATCGCCGGCCTGCCGACACTGCTGGTCTACGTACTGGCTGGCAAGTACTTCCTGCGCGGGCTCACGGCCGGCGCGGTCAAGGGGTAATCATGGCAACTCTCGAATTGCGTAACGTAAACAAGACCTACGGCGTCAACCTGCCGGACACTCTCAAGAACATCGAGCTGTCGATCAAGGACGGTGAGTTCCTGATCCTGGTCGGGCCTTCGGGATGCGGCAAATCCACTTTGATGAATTGCATCGCGGGCCTGGAAAGCATCAGCGGCGGCGCGATCCTGATCGACAACGAAGATGTCAGCGGCACCAGCCCCAAGGATCGCGACATCGCCATGGTGTTCCAGTCCTACGCCTTGTACCCGACCATGAGCGTGCGGGAAAACATCGCGTTCGGTCTGAAGATTCGCAAGATGGCACCGGCCGCCATCGACGAGGAAGTGGCGCGGGTCGCCAAACTGCTGCAGATCGAACACCTGCTCAACCGCAAGCCGGGCCAGTTGTCCGGCGGCCAGCAGCAGCGCGTCGCCATGGGCCGTGCGCTGGCCCGGCGGCCGAAGATCTATCTCTTCGACGAGCCGCTGTCCAACCTCGACGCCAAGCTGCGGGTCGAGATGCGCACCGAAATGAAACTGATGCACCAGCGCCTCAAGACCACCACCGTCTATGTCACCCACGATCAGATCGAGGCCATGACCCTGGGCGACAAAGTGGCGGTGATGAAGGACGGCATCGTCCAGCAGTTCGGCACGCCCCAGCAGATCTACAACGATCCGGCCAACCTGTTCGTCGCCAGCTTCATTGGTTCGCCGCCGATGAACTTCATTCCCTTGCGCCTGCAACGCAAGGACGGTCGTCTCGTGGCCCTGCTCGACAGCGGCCAGGCGCGCTGCGAACTGCCGATCGGCGTGAGCGACGCTGGCCTGGAAGACCGGGAAATCATTCTGGGCATCCGCCCGGAGCAGATCATGCTCGCCGGTGCCGACGCCGGCAGCCTGCCCAGCATCCGCGCCGAAGTGCAGGTCACCGAACCGACCGGGCCGGACACGCTGGTGTTCGTGCACCTTAACCAGAGCAAGGTCTGCTGCCGACTGGCGCCGGACGTGGCGCCGCTGGTGGGCGAGAGCCTCACCCTGCAATTCGATCCCGCCAAAGTGTTGCTATTCGACGCCCAGAGCGGGGAACGACTGGGTGCCTTGGGAAAGCAGCCAATGGCTGACCGGATCGGCAATGTGACCCAGATCGGCCGCAAATGAATCGCGCCGGTCGCCTGCGAAGGTCATGACCGGCAAATACCGAGCAGTGAATGGAAAAGACGTATACCTGAAGCCAATAACAATAAAACGAGGATTTACGGGATGAAGAGGACAACAGCTAAATCGCGCCCCCGGTCGCAATGGGTACGCAAATTGTCGATAGTGGGTGCGATGGGACTGGCGGGCAGCGCCCATGCGGCGGGTGCTTTCGACGTCAATTCGAAATGGATGACGGGCGACTGGGGCGGTACGCGTACCGAGCTGCTGGAGAAAGGCTACGATTTCTCGCTCGATTACGTGGCGGAAATGGCCAGCAACGTGGATGGCGGCTACAACGACGACACCACGGCCCGTTACGCTGATCAGTTCGCGCTCGGGGTCAAGATCGACCTGCAGAAAGTCTTCGGTTGGCAGGACGCCGAGTTCAAGCTGGCGATCACCGAACGCAGTGGTCGCAACATCTCGAACGACCGCATCGGCGACCCGCGTGCCGGCACGCTCAGTTCCTCTCAGGAAGTCTGGGGCCGCGGCCAGACCTGGCGTCTGACCCAGTTGTGGGTCAAGCAGAAATACCTGGACGGCGCGCTGGACGTGAAGGTCGGGCGCTTCAACCCCGGCGAAGACTTCAACGTATTCCCGTGCGACTTCCAGAACCTGACACTCTGCGGCTCGCAAGTGGGTAACTACGTGAACACCTGGTACAACTGGCCAATCAGCCAGTGGGCGTTGCGGATCAAGTACAACATCACGCCTGAAGTGTACGCGCAGGTCGGCGTGTTCGAGCAGAACCCGTCCAACCTGGAAACCGGCAACGGCTTCAAGCTCAGCGGCAGCGGCACCAAGGGTATGATCCTGCCGGTGGAGCTGGTCTGGACTCCGACGGTGAATTCGCTGCCCGGCGAATACCGTGTCGGTTTCTACAAAAGCACGCCGAGTGCCGACGACGTGTACGAAGGCGCCGATGGCCAGCCGCAGCCGATTTCCGGCGGGGCGTTCAAGTCGCATAGCAGCAAGCACGGCTGGTGGATCGTGGCCCAGCAACAGCTGACCACCCACAACGGCGATGCCTCGCGCGGTCTGAGCATCTTCGCCAACGCCACGGTGCACGACAAGGAGACCAACTTTGTCGACAACTACCAGCAGATCGGCTTCACCTACAAAGGTCCTTTCGATTCGCGTCCCAAGGATGACATCGGCATCGGTGTTGCTCGCATCCACGTCAACGATGACGTGCAGGACCGGGTACGTCTGACCAATCTGCTCAATGGCATCGACGACTACGACAACCCTGGCTATCTGCCGGTGCAGGACACCGAGTACAACTCTGAAATCTACTACGGTTTCCATGTCGCCGACTGGCTGACTGTGCGTCCCAACCTCCAGTACATAAAGCATCCCGGCGGCTTGAACGAAGTCGACGACGCCTTGGTGGCCGGTCTGAAGATCCAGTCCAAGTTCTAAGGACTGCAGGTCCAGGGTCAAAAATCGTGTGTGCTTTGCGGGCAGCCTGGCTGCCCGTTTTTTTTCGCGCCAGCTTGCCGGCGATGAGTACAACGTTTGGACGTATGGAACCGTGGGAGGGACCTTGGTCGCGACAGCCGTTACGCGGTGGGTCAGGTGCACCGCGTTGGCTCCCACGAATCAATGCGACTGTAGGAGCGGATTTATCCGCGAAACGGTCTTGCAGGCAGCGTGGATGTACGACTGCTGCGCAGCCGATCGCGGATGAATCCGCTCCTACCGATCGGCGTTGTATGCAGCCGTGGGAGGGACCTTGGTCGCGACAGCCGTTACGCAGCGAGCCAGGTGCAGCGCGTTGTCTGCTTCGCCAGCAAGACGGATCGCCGCCCGCTGGCTCCTACAGGTGGCTCAACCCTGATCTTCTACGGGATACCGGCTGTCGTTGAGGCTTTCCTTGATCTTGCGCAGGTGGGGCTGGAAATCCACGCCACGGCGCAGGGTCATGCCGGTGGCGAGCACGTCCAGCACGGTCAGCTGGATGATGCGCGAGGTCATCGGCATATAGATATCGGTGTCTTCTGGCAGCGGGATGTTCAGGCTCACGGTGCTGGCCTGGGCCAGGGGCGAGCCGGCGGCGGTCAGTCCCAGGACCGAGGCACCGTTCGCGCGGGCGATGCGTGCGACCTCCACCAGTTCGCGGGTGCGTCCGGTGTAGGAAATGATCACGAACAGCTCGCCGGTGTGCGCGACCGAGGCAATCATGCGCTGCATCAGCACGTCTGCGTGCGCGGTCACGGCCAGGTTGAAGCGGAAGAACTTGTGCTGGGCATCCAGCGCCACCGGCGCCGAGGCGCCCAGACCGAAGAAATGGATCTGCCGCGCCTGAATCAGCATGTCCACCGACTTGCTGATCAGGGTCGGGTCCAGTTGCTGGCAGGCGCTGTCGAGCGAGGCGATCGCGCTGCCGAAGATTTTCTGGGTATAGGCCTCGGGATTGTCGTCGGCCTCCACGGCGCGGCTGACATAGGCCGCGCCGCTGGCCAGGCTCTGGGCCAGTTGCAGCTTGAGTTCGGGATAGCCGCTGACATTGAACGAACGGCAGAACCGGTTGACCGTCGGCTCGCTGACCTTGGCGGCCTGGGCGAGCGCGGCGATGCTCAGCCGGGTCGCCATCTGCGGATTGAGCAGGATGACTTCGGCGACTTTTCGCTCTGCCTTGTTAAGCTCGTCGAGTCGACCCTGGATCTGCTCCAGGAGGTTGCGTACACGGTCCATTCAATGTCCTTGTCGGGCGGATTCACCAACGGTTTGGGCGCGAGCTTTTATTAGCTCTTTAGCCTGTAGCAAAGGTGGCCTATCGTACTGAGGGCCTGTGTTGATCACCACTGGAATATGCTTTTCGCGACAATGTTGTGGTTATTACTACATATGGCCTTGAGTAACGCCTTTAAAAAAGGTATTTGTAGCTTAACTTGATAAAAGAACCAACATTATGCCCTTAATTACGGTTGAGCCGTGTACCTTCGCTCTGTTCGGCGCCCTGGGCGATCTGGCGGTGCGCAAGCTGTTTCCGGCTCTTTATCAGCTAGATCGCGCCGGACTGCTCCACGAAGACACGAAAATTCTTGCCTTGGCTCGTGAGCCCGGGGACGAGCAGTCGCACCTGGCGTACATCGACAAGTCCCTGCGCCGTTTCGTCCCTGAAAGCGAACTGGAAGCCGACAACGTCGAGCGCTTCCAGGCACGCCTGAGCTACGTGCATGTGGATTTCCTCAAGGGCGAGGATTACGTCGCGCTGGCCGAGCGGGTCGGCGATGCCGAAACCCTGATCGCCTATTTCGCCACGCCTGCGTCGGTGTACGGTGCGATCTGCGAGAACCTGGCGGCTGCCGGTCTGGCCGAGCGCACCCGCGCGGTGCTGGAAAAGCCCATTGGTCACGACCTGGCCTCGTCGCGCCGGGTGAACGATGCGGTCGCCCAGTTCTTCCCGGAAAATCGCGTTTATCGCATCGACCATTATCTGGGCAAGGACACGGTTCAGAACCTCATTGCGCTGCGTTTCGCCAATAGTCTGTTCGAAACCCAGTGGAACCAGAATCACATTTCCCACGTGGAAATCACGGTTGCCGAGAAGGTCGGCATCGAAGGGCGCTGGGGTTATTTCGATCAGGCCGGCCAGCTGCGCGACATGATCCAGAACCACTTGCTGCAATTGCTCTGCCTGATCGCCATGGACCCGCCCAGCGACCTGTCAGCCGACAGCATCCGTGACGAGAAGGTCAAGGTGCTCAAGGCGCTGGTGCCGTTCACCCCGGAACGTCTGGCGACCCAGGTGGTGCGCGGTCAATACACCGCCGGCTACAGCGAAGGCAAGGCAGTGCCGGGCTACCTGGAAGAAGAGAATTCCAACACCCAGAGCGACACCGAGACCTTCGTTGCGCTGCGCGCCGACATCCGCAACTGGCGCTGGTCCGGCACGCCGTTCTATCTGCGCACCGGCAAACGCATGCCGCAAAAGCTGTCGCAGATCGTGATCCACTTCAAAGAGCCGCCGCACTACATCTTTGCCCCTGAGCAACGCCTCCAGATCAGTAACCGCTTGATCATCCGCCTGCAACCCGACGAGGGCATTTCCCTGCAGGTGATGACCAAGGATCAGGGGCTGGACAAAGGCATGCAGCTGCGCAGCGGCCCCCTGCAACTGAATTTTTCTGACACCTACCGCAGCGCCCGGGTCCCCGACGCCTATGAGCGGTTGTTGCTGGAAGTCATGCGCGGCAATCAGAACCTGTTTGTCCGCAAAGATGAAATCGAGTACGCGTGGCAATGGTGCGATCAGCTGATCGCAGGCTGGAAAAAGGCGGGCGATGCGCCCAAGCCTTATGCGGCCGGGTCCTGGGGGCCGATGAGCTCCATTGCCCTGATTACTCGCGACGGGAGATCCTGGTATGGCGATATGTGATCTTGAGCTGCCGGCAGGGCTGGCGGCTCATACATTCGATAACCCACAGATGTTGGCCGAGGCGCTGGCGACTCATGTCGCCACGCGCCTGAGCGCCGCCATCGATGAAAACGGCACCGCCACCCTGGTGGTGTCGGGCGGGCGCAGCCCGGTGGCGTTCTTCGAAAGTCTCGCGACCCAGCCGCTGGACTGGTCGCGCGTGGTGGTCAGTCTGGCCGACGAGCGCTGGGTGCCGACCGAGCATCCGGACAGCAACGCGGGACTGCTCAAGCGCCATCTGTTGCAGGGGCGCGCGGCGCAGGCGCGTTTCGTCGGCCTGTACAACGTCGCGTCGAGCGTGGAAGAGGCGGCACTGGCCGCCGACCGCGTGCTGGCTGAGTTGCCGCCCATCGACGTGCTGGTGCTGGGCATGGGCGACGACGGTCACACCGCCTCGCTGTTTCCCGACAGCCCGAACCTTGCGCAGGCATTGGACCCGCAGACCGAGCGTCACTGCCTGCCGATGCTGGCCCCCAGCGTGCCGCGTCAGCGCCTGACCATGACCCGCCGTCTGCTGGCTTCGGCCCGTCAGCCGATCCTGTCCGTTTCCGGGCAAGCCAAGCTCGATACCTTGCGCGCGGCGCTGGCCGACGACGATATCGCCGCCATGCCGGTGCGCGCCTTTTTGAATTCATCTCTTGAGATCTACTGGTGCCCGTAAGCCAGTTGGGCTCGACAAGACCTTTTAACCTCGGAAGCTCCGCCATGACACAAAGCCAGAACAATCAGTCGCACAACAGCATGGCGAACAAGATTGCCCAGATCGACGAGCTGTGTGCGAGAGCACGGATCCTGCCGGTGATCACCATTGCCCGCAACGAGGACGTTCTTCCGCTGGCCGATGCGTTGGCGGCGGGTGGCCTGACGGCGCTGGAAGTGACCCTGCGTTCGGCGTTCGGCCTGAGCGCGATCCGCATTCTGCGCGAGCAGCGGCCGGAGCTTTGCGTGGGGGCGGGTACCATTCTCGACCGTACCATGCTGGCCGATGCCGAAGCAGCGGGCGCACAGTTCATCGTGACCCCAGGCAGCACCCATGAATTGCTGGAGGCTGCCCTGGACAGCCCGCTGCCGTTGTTGCCGGGGATCAGCAGCGCATCGGAAATCATGATCGGGTATGGCATGGGCTATCGCCGCTTCAAGCTGTTTCCTGCGGAAATCAGTGGCGGTGTCGCGGCGCTCAAGGCGCTGGGCGGTCCTTTCAATGAGGTGCGCTTCTGCCCGACCGGTGGCGTCAACGAGCAGAACATCAGGAGCTACATGAGCTTGCCCAACGTCATGTGCGTCGGCGGGACCTGGATGATCGATAACGCCTGGGTCAAGAACGGTGACTGGGGCCGCATCCAGGAAGCCACGGCCCAGGCTTTGGCCGCCATGGCGTGACGCTACTTTTCTGAACACTGGCTCGTGGCACTCGCTGCGGGCCGTCAAAGCAGTTGTTGTTGGTTGTTGGTTTTTCATGGTGCTCCCTGGTCCGGGGCGCCATGTTTTTTTATCGGCCTTTGATCGATTGACGCGGCCGGGTGCGCAACGGGTCAAGCAGAGCGCCCAGACCGTTATGGTCGATCTCCTGCATCAACGCCAGCAAACCCCCCAGTTCTCCAGCGGGAAAACCCACCCGAGCGAACCAGTTCAGATAATGTCCGGGCAAGTCGGCGATCAGACATCCCTTGTACTTGCCATAAGGCATTTCGCGAGTGACCAGCAATTTTAGTGTCTCGGGATTCATATCATGTTCACGGAGTCGGGAATGGTGGCGACCATACATGCATTCTGCATGAGGTCAAAACGACAGTTCTTGCAGAAAGAGCGATCCTGCGATGTGAAAAATTCATTAAGCTATTGATTCATAAAGATTTAATTGGTACGCAAAAGCTGGCACGCAGGCTGCAATACCCATTACAGGCATCAAACTTTTCTTAAACTGCCTTGGAAGGATATTGAAAATGACTGATATCAATAAAGATGCGATCGACCTGTTGAATGACCTGATCGAAACAAGCAAGGACGGCCAGAAAGGCTTTGAGACCAGCGCTGAAGACCTGAAAAATCCTCAGCTGAAAACCTTTTTCCAACAGCGCGCTTCCGACTGCGCCAGCGCCGTTCGCGAGCTGCAGGCTGAAGTCCGTGCCCTGGGTGGCGACCCTGAAACCTCTTCCAGCGTCTCCGGCTCCCTGCACCGTGCCTGGGTTGACCTGAAGTCGTTGGTCACCGGCAAGAGTGATGAGGCCATCCTCAACGAAGTCGAGCGTGGCGAAGACGTGGCGCTGAAGTCCTACAAGGAAGCGCTGCAGAAAGCGACTGAGAAAGGCGTGCCAGCCAGCGTTATCGGTCTGATCCAGAAGCAACTGGACGGCACTCAGCGTAACCATGACCAGGTCAAGGCATTGCGCGATCAGGTACGTCGCCAGTCGTAATTGACCAGCGAATAGCTGTCGCGGGCAAGCGCGCTCCTACGAAAGTAGAGCGCGCTTGCCTGTTTTTGTGTCCGCCTGCGCTGATTCTGTAGGAGCGGCTTTAGCCGCGAAAGCCTGTATCGGACGATGAAGATGTTGCGCCTGTGCGATTAATTGCGGCTGAAGCCGCTCCTACCCTGATTGTGCACGGCTTCCCAATATTCGATCCGGTTTCGTCCATTGCGCTTGGCCTGATACAGCGCCTTGTCCGCCAGACCATAGAAGGTTTCGAGCTTGTCCCAGGGTCTGACAACGGTAGTCGCCACGCCAATGCTGACCGTGACAGGGCCGGTCGCACGTTCGAAAGGCGGAATCTGCTCCACCTCTGCGCGGATGTCCGCTGCAATGCTCAGCGCACCGGCCAGGTCCGTTTCGGGCAGCACCATAACGAACTCTTCTCCACCGTAACGCGCCGCGATATCGCCCGGTCGTTTGGCGTGCCTGCCGATGGTCTGCGCCACTTTGCGCAGCGCCTCGTCACCACCGGCATGACCATGCCGCTCATTGAAAGCCTTGAAGTGATCGACATCGATCATCAGCAGCGACAAAGGCTTGCCTGAACGCCGCGCGCGGAGCCATTCCGCATCTACCGCTTCGTCCAGCTGACGCCGGTTCGGCAGTTCGGTGAGGCCGTCGGTAGCCGCCAGTTTCGCCAGTTCGGTTTCGGCATGATGCCGTCGGCGCAATTCGCGCCGTAGCAACAGCGTCAGCCACAGCATCCCGATGCACAGTGCTCCGGTCGCACCCCCCACCAGCGCTGCGTTGCGCGTCCAGACGGCGTAAACCTGTTCCGTGGACTGGCTGATCACCAGCACCAGCGGCAAATTGCCGACCCGCGAAAATGCATAGAAGCGGTCATCCTGGAACTGTTCCGAAAAAGCGCTGAAGCTGCCGTTGCCTTCGCGCAGGATCCGCTGGAAGTTGGGGGTGCGGGCGTAGTCCTTGCCGGTCAGATCCTGCCCGTCGATGTCCGGATAACGGACCACCAGAATGCCCTGGGTGTTGAGCAGAGCGATACCGCTGTCAGGCCCGAGCATCTGGCTCATGAACAACTGCTTGAAATACACCAGACGCATCGCCGCGCTGACGATCCCCTTGAACTCTCCGTCCGGCCCTTCGAGCCGGCGACTGAAGTTGATACACCAGTCCTTGAAGCCCCAGCGGGTCTTGTAGGGCGCACTGACGTGCAGCCCAAGCGTCGGGTTTGCCTTGTGGGCCTGGAAATAAAGCCGGTCGGAGAAGTTGTCGTGGCGCGGCGGAATGAACATTGAGTCGATGGACACGTCGCCGCGCTCATCGAGCAGTACCAGATCGCCCTTGTAGCTGGCCGCCTTGAAACGGTCGAAATACAGGTATTGCTGAAGCTCGGGCGCCAGCCTGGCCACGTCCGGTCGTTGCCAGGCCTTGATCATGCCCAGCAACGACGAGTCGTATAGCTCGGCATTGCGCATCACGTCGGCATTGATCAGCTGCAGAATGTTCGAAGCGTTGCGCGCGGCCGTCTGCGCCGCATCGGTACGCTCGCGCGCCAGCAGCCAGGCCACGATGCACAGGATTGCCAGTACCGACAGCGAACTGCCGCGTATCAGAAGGCTTTCCGAGCGGGTCATTCTGAATATTGTCGTACGCCTTGCGGCAGGGGAGGTCATGGCTGCTGGTCTACCCGCGGAACTGTGCGCGAGCTATATATCACGATCCTTTATGTTCGGCTCGGCTGATTGCCACTGAATAGGTTCGACCTTCGTCAGGGTGGCGGTGAAACAGTCGCTCCAGTTGCAAGTAGATGACCGGTGTGGTGAACAGAGTCAGCATCTGGCTGACCAACAGCCCTCCCACCACCGCGATGCCCAGAGGTTGACGCAACTCTGCGCCCACGCCGAAACCGAGCATCAGCGGCAACGCGCCGAGCAGCGCTGCCAGGGTCGTCATGATGATCGGCCGAAAACGGGTCAGGCATGCCTCGTAAATGGCTTCCTGTGGCGTAAGTCCCAGCTCGCGCTGGGCCTGGAGCGCGAAGTCCACCAGCAGAATGCCGTTCTTCTTGACGATGCCGATCAGCAGGACGACCCCGATCAGCGCCATGATCGAGAAGTCCTGGCCCATCAGCCAGAGCAGCAACAGAGCGCCAATGCCGGCCGAGGGCAGGGTAGAAATGATGGTCAGCGGGTGCACGAAACTTTCGTACAGCACGCCGAGAATGATGTACACCGCGACCAGCGCGGCCAGGATCAGCCACGGCTGGCTGGCCAGCGAACTCTGGAATGCCTGCGCCGCGCCCTGGAAATTGCCGACGATCGAGGCCGGCATGCCGATCTCGTTCTTGGCCTGATCGAGCAGGCGCACGGCATCCCCGAGCGCAACTCCGGGGGCGAGATTGAACGACAGGTTGGCGGCGGGAAACATCCCGTCGTGAGCAATGGACAGCGGCCCCGTTTTCGGCGCGCTGACTGTGGCCAGCGCCGACAGCGGCACCATGTCCCCGGTCAGGGGCGAACGCAGATAGAAATAGCCCAGGCTTTCGGCGCGGCCGCGCTGGCGGGCGTCCAGTTCGAGGATGACCTTGTACTGGTTGACCTCGGTCTGATACTCGCTGATCTGGCGCTGGCCGAAAGCATCGTACAAGGCCTGATCCACATCGGCGGTGGTGAGCCCGAAACGCGCCGCGGCGCTGCGGTCGATGTCGATATGGGTAACGCTGGCACCCGGTTGCAGGTCGTTGGACATGTCGCGGAACGCCGGGTTGGCGCGCAGCTTCTCCGTCAGGCGCTGGGTCCAGGTATCGAGCAACGGGCCGTCATTGCTCTTGAGCACATACTGATACTGGCTGCGACTGGGACCCGAGCTCAGGTTGATATCCTGCCCGGCGCGCAGGTACAGCACGATGCCCGGCACTTTTGCCAGCTGGGGCCGCAGCCGGTCGATGAATTCGCCGACCGACACATCGCGCTCGGCCCGAGGTTTGAGCGAAATCCAGAAGCGGCCGTTGGCGATGGTCTGGTTGCTGCCGGTCACGCCCACCGAGTGGGAGAACGCCAGGACTGCCGGATCAGCGCCGACGATCTTCGCCAGTTGCTCATGCTTGGTGACCATATCGGTGTAGGAAATGTCCGCGGCGGCTTCAGTGGTTCCCAGAGCAAAGGCCGTATCCTGCAAAGGAAAGAATCCCTTGGGAATGAACACGTAGCCAGCGACCGCCAGTGCGAGGCTCAGGCAGAATACAGCCAGAGTAACGCGCTGATGCGCGAGCGCTTTGCACAGGCCGCGCTCGTAGATCGCCAGCAGGCGCTCGCCAAAACCCAGACGGCCATGCGAGACATGACCGGGAGCGCGCATGAACATCGCCGCCAGGGTCGGCGCCAGCGTCAGGGACACCACCACCGAAATCAGGATGGTTGCGGTCGCGGTCAAGGCGAACTCCTTGAACAGCCGGCCTACGACGCCGCCCATGAACAGCAGCGGAATGAAGGCCGCGACCAGCGAGAAGCTGATCGACACCACCGTGAAGCCGATCTCGCCCGAGCCCTTGATCGCCGCTTCGCGCTTGCCCTGGCCGGCTTCGAGGTGTCGATGAATGTTTTCCACGACCACGATGGCGTCGTCCACCACGAACCCCACGGCGATCACGATCGCCACCAGGGTCAGGTTGTTCAGGCTGAAACCGAACAGGTACATCACTGCGAAACTGGCCACCAGCGAAACGCCCAGTACGGCGCTGACGATCAGCGTCGCCGACAGCTGGCGCAGAAACAGAGCCATGACCGCGACCACCAGCACCACAGCGATCAGCAGGGTCAGCTCGACTTCGTGCAAGGAAGCCCGAATGGTCCGGGTGCGGTCGTTGAGCACGGAAACGTCCACGGCTGCGGGAAGCATTTGCTGCAGACGGGGCAGTTCGCGCTGGATGCGGTCCACCGTCTCGACGATATTGGCGCCGGGCTGGCGGAAGATCGCGATATTCACGCCCTGCTGTTCGCCCGACCAGGCCCTGACGTAGGCGTTTTCCGATCCCCGGACCACCCGGGCCACGTCTTTGAGGTACACGGGCGCGCCGTCTTTGTAGGAAACGATCAGTTCGGCGTAATCCTGTGGCCTGAACAACTGATCGTTGGCTGACAGGGTCGAGACGCTGTCCTTGCCATAAAGCGCACCTTTGGCCAGGTTCAGACTGGTCTGCTGTACGGCCAGGCGGATGTCGGCCAGAGTCAGGCCGAGCGCGGCCAGCTTTTCGGGCGCGGCCTGCACGCGGATTGCTGGACGTTGCTGACCGGTAATGTAGATCTGTCCTACTCCCTGAACCTGACTGAGCTGACGCGCCAGCAAGGTTTCAGCGACATCGCTCAGTTCCGTGCCGGGCATCAGGCTAGAGCTGACGCTGAGGATCAATACCGGACTGTCCGCCGGATTGACCTTGCGCCAGGTCGGCAGATTTGGCATGTCCGCAGGCAGTCGGCCGGCTGCGGTGTTGATCGCCGCCTGGACTTCCTGAGCGGCGGTGTCGATGCTCTTGGTCAGCGCGAACTGCAAGGTCAGGTTGGTCGAGCCCAGTGCGCTGGTCGAGGTCATCTGGGTCATGCCGGGGATCGCGGAAAACTGCACTTCCAACGGCGTTGCCACCGACGATGCCATGGTTTCCGGGCTGGCGCCGGGCAGCTGCGCGTTGACCTGAATCGTCGGGAACTCCGCCTCGGGCAGGGGCGCGATCGGCAGGCGCGGGAAGGCGATGGCGCCCAGCAGCACCAGCGCGAAGGTCAACAGCAGCGTCGCGACAGGATGATCGATGCACCAGGCGGAAATCGAACCCCGATCCTTCATGGCGTGCTCCCGGCCTGCGAAGCCTGGTTCGCCGGCTCGCTCAGTATTTCAACCGGGCTGCCCGGCCGCAGGCGCGACTGGCCGTCGCTGACCAGCACATCTCCTGCTTGCGGACCGCTGATCAGCGTCATATCGCTGTCCTGATAAAGCACCTCGACCGCGAGCACCTCGGCCTTGTTGTCCGTCGTCACCCGGTAAACGTAATGCTGGTCGATCCCGCGTCGCACGACTTGAGGCGGGACCTTGAGCGCGGCGTATTCGATACCGGTCTGGATCTTCACGGTCACTAACTGGCCGGGCCAGAGCAATTCTCTGGGGTTGGCGAACTGTGCCTTGGCCCGAATGGTTCCGGTACCGGCCAGGACCTGGTTGTCGATCAGTGCCAGTTCGCCTTCACCCAGCAGGGCGCCATCGTTGCCATCACCCAGATAAGCCTTGACCGGCGCGCGCTCAGGATGAGCGACCAGACCCTGCAGCACCGGCAGCATCTGTTGCGGCAGCGAGAACTCCACCGCCACCGGATCGATACGGGTCACCGAGAACAGTCCACCGGCATCCGTCACACGCAGGAAATTGCCTTCATCCACATTGCGGATGCCCACGCGACCTGTCACGGGTGAGTGTATTCGGGTGTAGGAAAGCTGGACCTGCGCGGCGTTGATCGTGGCCTCGTTGCCCAGCAGGGTAGCGCTGAGCTGATTCACCAGCGCTTGCTGCTGGTCGAGGGTCTGACGCGAGACGCCATTGTCTGCGCTCAGCTGACGATAACGCTTGAGGTCCAGTTGCGCGACTTCGAGCTGCGCCCGGCTCTGGGCCAGCTGCGCTCTGGCCTGTTCCAGCGAGGCGCGAATGGATCGGTCGTCGAGTGTCGCCAGCAACTCGCCAGCCTTGACCTGCTGGCCCTCCTTGACCAGCACCCGGGTCAGGATTCCGTCGACCTGCGGGCGGATCACCACGCTCTGCAGCGAGCGCACCGAGCCGATGCCGGTCACGAAGCGCGGCACGTCCTCGACACTGACCTTCACCACTTTGACCGGCACGCTGGCCGGTGCGCTGATCTTCGCCGTGGCCGGCCGGGTCAGGCTCCAGCTCGCGACCGCCGCGACGATGACGAGGGCGGCGACCGCCAGGGCGATTCGGGTCTTGTTACGCATGTGTATGAGGCGCCAGGTCGGGGTGAGGAAATCGAGCGTTCCGAATTCTTCCTTATATCCCTCATTGCCGGCCAGCAAAATGCTTTTCTGCTGTAGGACTTGTCAGAAAATCGATGGGAAACATCAAGAAATATCTGGCGGTGACGATAAGCATCAGAACAGAGGTTGACCAGAGCAGATGTAATTCCTAGGACATTTCCTACATATGCGTTCGGAATTTTCTGGCGATTATTCCTTGCCTCGACTTAACTCATTCATGTGAGCTGATCAATGGAGTATCGCCATGAAAAGCGAAACGTCGGTTTCGGTAGTCTTTCCTGATGTCATTCCAGTAGTTTGTCGTTCATTGACCGCTGCGTTACTTGCCTGCGTCGCGTGGGCATCAACGCCAGCCATGGCGGACAATGCCATAAGATTCAGCGGCAGCGTGGTCAACGCCACCTGCAACATTCAGTCCGTCAATGCCCACACGGCAAGCGAAGGACAGCGACTGACGCTGGCCCCTGGCGTCAGCTTCCAGGTCGACACCTCGCGCAATGCCTGCGACGGTCAGGCCGCACCGTTCATCGCTCATTACACGCCGGTGCAGCACGAAGCGCCGCAAACAGCGCGCTCGGGCGAAGCCAGTGGCTCTGAAAATGCCGCCGTGGTGACCCTCACCTATCAGTGACACACGCCTCCGCCAGCGTTCCGTGTGCTGCCGCTTTCCATGCGGACGGCGCGCGGACGTATGTCTGCTGATCTGAATCCTCCCCGCCAGCCAATCGTCGAGTGCAACTCTTCAGTTGACTCTATTGCTTGGGTATTCCGGCAAGGGCTTGTTTTACCTGACTTGCAGGCGATTTCCGATTTTTCCCACAGAAACTTCTTATGCGTGATAGCGAATATTCCTTAGTTGCAAAGTAATAAGGCTGACAGCGAATCAAGAGCCCGGGACCTATAGTGCTCGCCGTCCAATCATGGGCACACACGAAATAACACAAGGAACGTAGTTAGCATGAAAAAGCTCTCACTGGCATTGGCGGTTACCAGCGCACTGAGCCTGGGCGTTATCGGAAACGCCGCCGCAGCGAACAACGGCAAACTGGTATTCAACGGCACCCTGACCAACATCTCCTGCGCAGTTGCGCCGGGCACCGGCGTCAGCCCGGGCAATCCGGGCGAAATCAACGTCGATCTGGGGAACGTATCCTTTTCGGATATCGGCCTGTCGAGTGCCGCGCGTTTCGAAACCGCAACACCGATTCAGATGCTGGTCAACTGCAGCGCCGGGGCTGATCAATACGCCACCGTGAAGATGCGCTTCGCCGCGCGCAACGGCAGCGGCCTGGACAACAACGACGCCAAGCTGCTGCGTACCACCGGCGCCGCGGATGGCGTGGGCATCGGCCTGCTCAACGCGTCCAACAACCTCATGGACCTCAGTGGTACTGAAACCATCGATACCGACCTGGTGCAGGACGGCGCCGGCGGTGCAACGGCCGAAATCAATTTCGGCGCCGTATACGTGCTCAATGGCACCACGACCAACCCTGGCAATGCCGATGGCTTCATGCCCTTCGTGATGGACTACGAGTAATGCGTCAGGCGGAGCGGGAAGTGATCCGCTCCGCCTTCTTCCGGACTCAGGGCAGGGCAGCATGTTTTCGACTTTCTTTCGCGCCGCAGCGTTCGCCGGCGCGTTGTTGTGGGTGGGTGGTTCGCAGGCGAGCATCGTTCTCAATACCACCCGCGTCATCTATAACGGCGCCGACAAAGAGGCCAGTTTCGGAGTGCTCAACAGCGGCAACGCGGAGATATTACTGCAGACCTGGCTGGAATCCGGCGCTGACAGCAATACTCAGGCCAGGCCTCCCTTTGCGGTGACACCTGCGTTGACGCGTATGCCCGGTAACGGGCGGCAGCTGTTGCGGCTGATTTACGCGGGCTCCGGCTTGCCTCAGGACCGCGAGTCAGTGTTCTGGCTCAACGTACAGGAAATTCCCCAGGCCGCGGCGGAAAACACATTGCAGATCGCCGTGCGTCAGCGCATCAAAGTCTTCTTCCGGCCCAAGAGCCTCAGCGGGGACGCGCAGGATGCGCCGCAAGCCTTGCAGTGGCGATTGTCGGGAAGTGACGCCGTGCTGGTGGAAAACCCCGGGCCGTACCACGTCTCGATGATCAGGATTGCCGCTCGCCAGGCCAATACCGAACTGGCGCGCGAGGATGCGCGGATGATTGCGCCGGGCGAAACCGTGCGTCTGACGCTCAGTCGCAAGGCCGGTAGCGGACCTGTGACCCTCAGCTTCAACAGCATCAATGACTTCGGTGGCCAGGTGGCTTATCGGGCCACCTTGAAGCCCGGCGTCAGCACGGTCGCCAGGAGGGCGGACCCCGAATAACGCTTGATCTCGTCCGGATGCCGGCTCGCGCCTGTATCCAGCTCCCAACCACTGGGCTTCGTCGACCGCGAGCGCCCAGCTTTCCTGCGTGGCCGTGAAAGGACGTTACGCGCCCCGTTCGATTGCCGAAGTGAAGTGAAACAGCTAATGGAATGGCATAAAGCACACATAAGAACGACAGCCGTTGCCGCGCTCGAACTGCCCGCTGGTGGCATTCGGACCCTGCGCCGCAAGAGGACTGTCGCCAGGCATTGTCTGCCGGGAATAGGCGTGAGTCTGACGCTGATGATGCCCATGAAAACGTTGACGGCCGAGCCTGGGCGAGGCGCGGACACACCGAGCGTGAGATTCAATACCGCGTTCATTCAGGGCAGCGACCAGCCGCCGGATCTGCAGGAGTTCCTGCGCGCCAACAGCGTGCTGCCGGGCACCTACCGGGTAGACATCTATGTCAATCGCGCGCTGAAGGGTCGCCAGGACATCACCTTTTCCAGCCATAAAGGCTCCGGCCTGATCGAGCCCTGCCTGACGCCGGAGGTGCTGCGCGATCTGGGGCTGGACCTGCAACGCTTGCCGGGTATCGAGTCGTCGCCAGCTTGCTTCGATCTGGCCGCCCGGGTGGAGTTCGCCCGGGTCGACTACCAGCCCGCGGCCCTGCGGCTGAACATCAGCGTTCCCCAGGCGGTCATGGCGCGCAGCGCCAGAGGGTATGTGTCGCCGGATCTGTGGGATCAGGGCGAGACGGCAGGGTTTGTGAACTACGCCTTCAACGCGGCGCGGCGCAGCAGCCGCGGACAGGAAACCGAACAGTACTATCTCGGACTGCGCAACGGAATGAATCTGGGGGCGTGGCGATTGCGCAACGAGTCTTCGCTGGTTTACGGCAATGACCAGACCTATCGCTATCGCAGCAATCGCACCTTCGCCCAGCGCGACATCACGGCGCTCAAAAGCCAGCTGACGCTCGGCGAGACCTATACCGACGCGCAGGTGTTCGACAGTATTCGCTACAAAGGGGCCGCGCTGGTCTCGGACGATGGCATGCTGCCTGACAGCGAGCGCAACTTCGCCCCGGTGATCCGGGGCATCGCGGAGACCAATGCGACGGTCGAGGTCCGGCAGAACGGCTTCCTGCTGTACAGCGGCAACGTGTCCCCAGGGCCGTTCGAAATTGCCGACATCTATCCCAACGGCTCCAATGGCGACCTTCAGGTCACGGTGATCGAGGCGGACGGACGCCGGCGCTCGTTCACCCAGGCGTATGCTTCGCTGCCGATCATGGTGCCGGCCGGTTCGTTGCGCTACAGCCTCTCGGCGGGGCAGGTGGACACCAACGGCGAGGGCGACCAGACACCGGAGTTCGCCAGTGCTGCCGTGATCTACGGCTTGTCCGAGGCGGTGACCGGATTCGGTGGCATGCAGCTGGCGCAAGATTATCAGGCAGGCAATCTGGGCGCCGGGGTCAACACCGGCGTCGGGGCCGTTTCGCTGGACATCACCCAGTCGCTGAGCGAGCTGGAGCAGCGCAAGCGCAGCGGGCACAGCCTGCGCGTACGCTACGCCAATACGCTCGACGTGACCGACACCACACTGGCGATCGCCGGTTATCGCTACTCCACCGAAGATTATCGAACCCTCAATCAGCATGTCAGCGAGCGTGACCCGCGTCCTGGCCCTTATGCCGCCGGACGCGCCAGAGACCGCCTGGAACTCAACATCACCCAGGTATTGCCGGCCTGGACGGTGTCTCTGAGCCTGACGGCGTCCGAGCAGCGCTACTGGAATCTGCCGGGAAAGTCTCGCCAGTTGTACCTGGCTTATAACTCGGTCTGGCAGGGGGTCAGCTACAACCTGTCGGTCGAGCGTAACCGGTCCACCGGCCGAAACGGCGTGGTTGAAACGGATAATCGTGTCGCATTGACGCTGACGATTCCACTCGGATCGAGCGCTGCGTCTTCGCGGCTGTCGCTCAATGCGGTTCGCGACAGCGCCGGCGATCACAATCTTCAGGCCGGTCTCAACGGTCAGGTGCTCGGCAATCGGGACAGCTTCTACTCCGTGCAGGCAGGGCATGACAGCAACTCGGGCAGTTTCGGCTCGGGCAAGATCAATACGACCCTGCCGTTCGGACGTTTCGAAGCCGGGTACAGTCAAGGCCGGGACTACGATGCGTTCACCCTGGGCGCTTCCGGTTCGCTGGTGGCCCACGCGGGCGGCCTCAACCTCGGGCAGTCGCTGGGCGAAACCTTCGCATTGGTCCAGGTCCCGGAAGTGGGCGGCGCCAGGCTGAAATCCTTTACCAATGTCGAAACCTCGGCCAACGGTTATGCGGTGCTGCCCTATGCCCAGCCTTACCGGACCAATTGGGTCAGTCTCGACACTCGTCAGCTGGGCGCGGATATCGACCTGGAGAACGCGGTCAGCCAGATCGTGCCGCGGCGCGGCGCCGTGCCGGTGGTCCGCTTCAAGGCCAGCGCCGGGCGGCGCGTTCAGTTCGAACTGGTACGCGGCGACGGCAGCCCGGTTCCGCTGGGCGCCAGCGTCGAGGACGAGCATGGCCGCTCGCTGGCCGTGGTCGATCCCAATAGCCAGGCGCTGGTGCTCAGTGACCGGGACAGCGGCCTGTTGATCGTGCGCTGGTCAGGGCAACGCTGTAATGCGCCGTTCAGTTTGCCGCCACGGGACCCCGAGCGGGCTTACGAGCGGTTGCGGGTGGTGTGCCAATGATGCGCAGGGTCAGCCCGCGCGTCGGCGGCCTCTGCCTGATGTTCTTCGCGATGGTCGCCGCTGTCGAAGCCTCGGTGTCCTTGTCCGGAACCCGCCTGATTTTCGACGGGCGTTACCCGGAAGCGACGCTGCAAGTGACCAATCGCGGAGCCGGTGAAGTGCTTATCCAGACCCGGTTGAGCGACCCGCGGGATGACGATGACACTCCTTTCGACCAGCGTCAGGCGCTGCCCTTTGCCGTGACACCGCACCTGCAGCGCCTGGCACCGGGCAGCAGGCAGACCCTGCGGATTTTCTATCAGGGCGAGGGCATGCCGAACGGGCGCGAGTCGTTGCTGCATCTGTACGTCACGCAAGTGCCCCGGCGTACCCACGGCGAAGCTCAACTCAACATTGCCATTCGCCAGCGCATCAATGTGTTTTTCCGCCCGACGGGTCTGGAAGGCGATCCGGCCTCGACTGCCGAAGCCCTGCGCTGGTCGCTGAGCCGTTCTGCGCCAGACGCGCCGATCCTGCGGGTCGTCAACCCCACGCCCTATCACGTTGCGCTGCAAGAGCTGTATCTGGACGGGGTCAGGGTCAGCGAGTCGCATCTGCTCGAACCCGGCGCGCGGTATCACTGGGCGCTGTCTATCGCAAACCCCGCGCCCGGGCTGCGATTCAAGGCCCTCACCGACTACGGCGGCCAGCGCGATTACTGCGCCAGGCTCGACGCGACGGCGGAAAGCAAAGCTCGCTTGCGCGAATCCTCTCACTCTCAGGAGTCATGCTGACATGAACCCAATATTCGTCCACCGCTGGATGCGGTCTCTTCTGGTAGTGGCGCTGTTCGCCCCCGCGACCGGTCATGCCTTGGTGTGCACCGCTCAGGACAGCGGCGAAACGATCATCCGGGATGATTTGAGCAGCACGGTCGCGATCCCGGCGTCCGTTGCCGAGGGCGAAGCGGTCTGGCGCTCCGGCCAGTTGAACGTCAAGGTGGTCTGTGCCAAGGAAGGGCAACAGTCCATTCAAGAGGAGATTTTTGTCCATCTCAATCCCGATAACCTGCAAATAGGGCAGGGCATCCGAGCGGGGCTGACGCTCAACGGCATTGATTACGTGCAAAGCAGTGGCCGTATCTCCACCGGGCAGTTCGTGCCAGTCTGCCATGAAGGAGACGACAATATCGAAGCCTGTCCGAAGACCAGCTTCACCTTGCCGTTTTCGGTGTTCATTCAGAAATACGGCCCCACGCCTCCCTCCGGCGTCGCCAGCGACCTGCTCGACTATCGGGTTTTCGAGCTGGCCGGCGGCAACGGGCCTGAGCCGATTGCCGGACGTAGCCTCAGTTATTCGCTCAACAGTCTCAATGGCTTGCGGTTTGTCGCTTGCGACGCCGAGTTGCAGGTCATACCCGAAACGGTGGATTTCGGAATCATCGGTATTCAGCGGGTTTCGGTCGGGAAAGTATTTGCCAGACAGCCGTTTTCTCTGGTGGCCAATCGCAGTTGCGATTCTCCATTCAGTCTGAATGCCCGTTGGCGGCCGGTCAGCGGCACGCTGGCAGGCAACTTGTTGATTCCCAACCTGAACAAGTCATTGGGTATCCAGATTGCTACCGTCCGTGGTGCGGTGATGCGCTACAACGAGCCTTTCCACTTGGCGAGTCTGCTGGGAGATGAGCAGTCCGCCAGTGTGGATTTCACCGCCGAACTGGTCTGGAACAGCAAGAGCCCCACAGCCGGGCCATTCGAAGCGGAGGTCATGGTGGATCTGTTTTACAAGTGAACCGACCGGCCGGTGAAGGGCTAAAACAACGCGCTCATCGTGGGAGGGAGCTTGCTCGCGACGGCTTTTACGGCGCTGGCACTGCGGCCTTGGACATATCCATTACCGCGTGGGCTGGACCTCTTGGTTTCGGCCCTTACGGCCGACCCCCTTTTGTTTCGGCAAAAGGGGGAAAAACCATTGCTCCTGGCTTGGCCCTTCGGGTTCCCTCACTCCGGCGACGCTCCACCGGGCCGCGCCGAAGGGCCGTCCATGGCCCATCGGCGCTGGCTCGGCGTCCTGCCTCGCTCCCCGGCTCCGCGTCGCCTGCGTTCGGCCTGCGCCCAAGTCGCGTTCGGCGGCGTCTGTGAGTTTTGCGTAGAAGATCAAGATCAAGATCAAGAGCTTTGGCTGTGCTTTGCTTTTTCCACGATAGTGCAGACGCCGCCGAACGCGACGTTGGCGCAGGCCGAGTGGAGGCGTTGCGCAGGGGGGAACGAGGCAGGAGCCGAGTTAGCGCCGCAGGCCATGGATGGCCGTGTGCTGGTTTAATGGTTCCGGACACCTCAATAGGGGAAACTACACCCACTGAGGAGTCTCCATGAGCAAGAAGAACAGAAGCTTTGATGTCAGCTTTAAGCTGGAAGTCGCCAAGATGGTCAAGGA
>NZ_JBAJGT010000024.1:0-37901 GCF_036706555.1 Pseudomonas sp. JDS28PS106
TTGCTCCTGGCTTGGCCCTTCGGGTTCCCTCACTCCGGCGACGCTCCACCGGGCCGCACCCTGATGTGGATTGGGTGTGCCGTCCATGCGCCATTGGCGCCAGCCGGCGTCCTGCCTCGCTCCCCGGCTCCGCGTCGCCTGCGTTCGGCCTGCGCCCAAGTCGCGTTCGGCGGTGCACTCCCGATCGCGTAAGGTTTCCGTAGGAGCCAGCTTGCTGGCGATCAGGCGCAAAGACGCACTGAGATTTCAGGCATACCGCGTCACCGTTTATCGCCAGCAAGCTGGCTCCTACGGGACGGTGGTGATGGGGAGTACGCCGGCCGTGGCGACTGGTCGAAGGAGCCGGAAGCGCTCGAAACTTTGCCGGTAGCAGCCGGTCACTTTGATAGGACCAACAGGAGTCGAACCATGGCAAGGGCAATCTGGAAGGGCGCGATCAGTTTCGGTCTGGTACATATTCCGGTGGCGCTGGTCTCAGCGACATCGTCCAAGGGCGTCGACTTCGACTGGCTCGACAAACGCAGCATGGACCCGGTGGGCTACAAGCGCATCAACAAAGCCACCGGCGAAGAAATGGCCAAGGAAAACATCGTCAAGGGCGTGCAGTACGAGAAGGATCGCTATGTCGTGCTCAGCGAAGAGGAAATTCGCTCTGCGCATCCCAAGTCGACCCAGACCATCGAGATCTTCGGTTTCGTCGACAGCGAACAGATCCCCTTGCAGAACATCGACACGCCTTACTACCTGACGCCCGACAAGCGTGGCGAGAAAGTCTACGCGCTGCTGCGCGAAACCCTCAACGACACGAAAAAGGTCGCTCTCGCCAACGTCGTGCTGCATACCCGCGAGCATCTTGCCGCCGTCATGCCGCTAGAATCGGCGATGGTGCTGGTGATCCTGCGCTGGCCCGAAGAAGTTCGCGGGCTCGACGCGCTGGAGTTGCCTGAAGCCGTGACTGATGCGCAGCTCAACAAGAGCGAGCGCGACATGGCCAAACGTCTGGTCAAGGACATGAGCGCCGACTGGCAGCCTGGAGATTACCGCGACACCTTCCAGGACAAGATCATGCAGCTGGTCGAGATAAAGGCCAAGGAAGGCAAGATCCAGAATGTCGAAGGCGATGCCGGCGACGAAGAGCGCAAAAGTGCCGACGTCATCGACCTCACCGAATTGCTCCGGCGCAGTCTGGCGGGCGGCAAAACCGCGGCGCCCAAGCGCAAGCCTGCGGCCAAGGCGTCCGACAAGCAGGACGACAGTGAGGAAAAGACCAAGGCGCCCGCCAAGCGTCGGGCTCCGGCGCGCAAGAAGGCGAGCAAGGCTTCTTGAGCGACCGGGTCTTTCGATAGCAGGGGATCATTGACATGGCCAGACCTGTGAGCGAATACACCCGCAAGCGCAACTTCGATATCACGTCCGAGCCGCCTGAGGCAGCGTCTGCCGATCGACAGGCGGACGCCGCCTTGAGTTTCGTCATCCAGAAACACGATGCCAGCCACCTGCATTACGACTTTCGCCTGGAGCTGGACGGCACGCTGAAAAGCTGGGCGATCCCCAAAGGTCCCAGTCTGGACCCGAGCCAGAAGCGTCTGGCGGTGCACGTCGAAGACCATCCGCTGGATTACGCCGGTTTCGAAGGCAGTATCCCGGAAGGGCAGTACGGCGGAGGCGACGTCATCGTCTGGGATCGTGGCGTCTGGCAGCCCCACGGCGATCCTCGGCAAACATACGAACAGGGCAAGCTCAAGTTCACGCTGATCGGCGAGAAACTCAGCGGCGATTGGGCACTGGTCCGCACACGCCTGCGCGGCAGCGGCAGCAAGCAGCAGTGGCTGTTGATCAAGGATAAGGACGCCGCAGCCCGGCCCGCGACCGAGTACGACGTCACCGAGGCATTGCCCGATAGCGTGATCAGCGGCGCCCAGGTGGGACAGCGACGCAAGACAGCGGCTGCTGCCAAGACCGCCGGCAAGACGAAAAAGGCCGCCTCCGATCCAGCCCCTCGGCCCAAGGCCGCTGCACCGCGCAAGGTCCGCGCGAAAACAGATACCGGCGCAGGCGGGTTTCCAGAGCAACTGGCGCCACAGCTGGCGACTCTGGTAGACGCGCCACCCGCCGGCGACTGGCTGTACGAAATCAAATTCGACGGCTACCGCATCATGGCCCGGGTGCGCGGCGACGACATCGGCCTCATCACGCGCAACGGACATGACTGGAGCGAGCGCATGCCGCTACAGGTCAAGGCGCTCAAGGGCCTGAAGCTGGACGACACCTGGCTGGATGGCGAGATGGTGGTGCTCAACCAGGAGGGCTTGCCGGATTTCCAGGCTTTGCAGAACGCGTTCGAAACCGGTGCCGGCAAGGACATCGTGTATTACGTGTTTGACATGCTCTTCCACAAGGGTGAGGACCTTCGCGAGCTGCCGGTCGAACAGCGTCGCGAGATGCTCAAAAAAGTGCTGAACAGCCATCGCAGCCGGGCGGTTCGCTATTCGGATGCCTTCCGTTCCGGCCATCAGGACATTGTCGAAAGCGCCAGTGCCATGGGGCTCGAAGGCGTGATCGGCAAGCGCGCGGGCAGCGTCTACACGGGCAAGCGAAGCAGTGACTGGATCAAGCTCAAATGCCGTTTGCGGCAGGAGTTCGTCATCGTCGGCTACACGGCGCCCCAAGGCAGTCGAGCGAAATTCGGCGCGTTGTTGCTGGCGGTGAACGATCCTCAGACAGGGCTGGTTTATGCCGGACGGGTCGGAACGGGGTTTACGGCCATGACCCTGCAGCAGCTGCACGATCAACTGAGTCCCTTGCACCGCGAATCTTCGCCGCTCAGCGGCAAACTGAGTGCCGCCCGCCAGCGCGGTGTGCAGTGGGTGGAACCACAACTGGTCGGTGAAGTGCAATTCGCCGAATGGACCCGTGAAGGGATCCTGCGCCATGCCGCGTTCACAGGCTTGCGCAGCGACAAGCCGGCGAGCGATATCATTCGTGAGCATCCGCACAAAGCCAGCAGCGTGGCTGGCGGCGCTGCGGCCGGGGCCTCGAAGAGCGCCAGGAAGAGTTCTCAGACAAAGAGCGCACCCTCCACCCGCAGCGTCAAGGGCCGGGTCGATGTGGCGGGCATCAGTGTCAGTCACCCGGACCGCGTGATCGACGAACAGAGCGGTACTCACAAAGTCGAGCTGGCGCAATTTTATCAGTCCATCGCCGACTGGATTCTGCCATTCCTCGATGACCGCCCAGTGGCGCTGCTGCGCTGTCCGGATGGCATCGGCGGCGAGCAGTTCTTCCAGAAACATGCCGAGCGGCTTGCGATTCCGCATATCCGGCAACTGGATCCCAAGCTCGACCCGGGCCATGCGCCGCTGATGGAGATCGATAGTCTCCAGGCGCTGGTGGGCGCTGCCCAGATGGGCGCCATCGAGTTTCATACCTGGGGCGCCACCAGCGAGCGCATCGAGAAGCCCGACCGACTGGTGCTGGATCTCGATCCTGATCCGGCCTTGCCGTGGCGCAGCATGATCGAAGCGACCCAGATGGTGCTGGCGGTCCTCGAGGAACTCGGGCTGCAAGCCTTTCTCAAGACCAGTGGCGGCAAGGGCATGCACATTATCGTGCCGCTGGCCCGGCAGGCGGATTGGGACACGGTCAAAGGGTTCGCCAAGGCTATTGCCGAATTCGTCACGGGCAAACTGCCGGAGCGATTCACCGCCACCATGGGGCCCAAACATCGGGTCGGCAAGATATTCATCGACTACCTGCGCAACACTCGAGGCGGCAGCACGGTCGCGGCTTACTCGGTTCGTGCGCGGCCGGGGCTGCCGGTGTCGGTGCCGATCGACAGGGAGGAGCTTGCAGGGCTGACTTCTGCCGCGCAATGGCATATCGGCAATCTTGAGCAACGACTGCAAACGCTCGCTTCCGATCCATGGAAGGGTTATCGCAACAATCAGCGCATCACCCAGAACATGTGGAAGCAGCTCGGTGCGCGGCGGCCGTAAGACGCGCTGGTCATTCGGGCAGCTGCACGTCGAGCCGTCCGAGCGCGCTGCGTTGCTGCTGGGCTTTGCCTTTTATTTCTGTGTGCTCGCCAGCTATTACCTGGTGCGCCCGTTGCGCGATGCGCTGGGGCTCGAAGGTGGAGCGGGGCAACTTCAATGGCTGTTCACCGCCACATTCCTGGTCATGCTGGTCATGGTGCCGCTGTTTGGCGCGCTGGCATCGCGCTTGCCCGCCAGCCGCTTCGTACCGCTCATCTATCGCCTGATCGCGGCGTCGATGCTGGTGTTCGTCGTGCTGATCGCCAACCGGGTCGCCCCGGTGACGACCGGCCGCGTGTTTTTCGTATGGATCAGCATCTACAACCTGTTCATCGTGTCGATTTTCTGGAGCGTGCTGGTCGACCGTTTCTCCAGCGAGCAGGGGCGACGTCTGTTCGGTTTCATTGCCGCCGGTGGCACCCTGGGGACGTTCGTCGGCCCGCTGTTGGCCGCGACCATGGCAACGCGCCTGGGACCAATGGCGCTGGGCATCGGCGCGGCCCTGTTGCTGGAGGGCGCGGTGATCTGCCATCGGGCATTGCTGGCTCGCACCCAAGGTCACGGCGCTGTCTCGGCACAGGCTGACCGACGCCTGGGCGGCTCGATGCTCGCGGGCATCACCTTGATCCTGCGCTCACGCTACCTGCTGGGCATGGTGCTGTTCATGCTGCTGCACACCGGCGCGGCAACGCTGTTGTATTTCGAGCAAGGGCGCATCGTCGAAGCCAGCTACGGCGACGTCGCCGCCCGGACCCGCTTTTTTGCCTGGGTTGACCTGACCGTATCGAGCCTGACCCTGGTCTTTCAGCTGTTGCTGACGGCGCCGTTGATCCGCATGGTTGGAATCGGCGGCGCACTCGTTGCGTTGCCGCTGGCGACCCTGGTGGCGTTCGCGGCCATGGCGGCAGCGCCCGCCCCGACGACCGTGGCGCTGGCCCAGGGCTTGCGTCGCGCGGTGGAATACGCCGTGGTGCGTCCGGCCCGTGAGGTGATCTGGACCGTGGTCAGTCGCGAAGAGAAATACAAAGCCAAGAACGTGATCGAAACCCTGGTCTACCGTGGAGGAGACGCCGCCAGCGGCTGGCTGTCGTTCGGACTGACCGCGATGGGCGCGGGTTTCGGCGTACTGGCCGCGTTGATGGTCCCGGTCGCCGGCGTCTGGGCGTGGTTATCGTTCTGGCTGGCCGGCCGACAAAAGCGCATGGCGATCGCCATCGACCAGCGGCCGGGTACTCCGCCATTCGCCGCCGGCCGCACCGACAAGGAGTGAACCATGGATTCCATGCACAGCCTGACACGCAGACGCCTGCTCGCCCTGACCGCGGGTACGGCCGCCGCCATGATGTTCGACCGCGCGGCGGCAGATGAGCGGCCCGCGACGCTGCCATCCCCAACCTCGCCGGCGACCCTTCCTTCGAAACCGACACCTGGAGGCAAAACCATGCTGACTCGCGCCATTCCATCCAGCAACGAACCCCTGCCGGTGATTGGCCTGGGGACCTACCGTGGTTTCGACGTGGCCACATCGAGCCCGGCCTACAAACAGCTACGCGCGGTGCTCGATGCGCTGTTCGAAGCCGGCGGCAGCGTCATTGACAGCTCACCCATGTACGGCCGGGCCGAGCAGACCACCGGCGAGCTATTGTCGATCCACGAACCACGCTCGCCCGCCTTCCTGGCGACCAAAGTCTGGACTCGGGGACGCAGCGAAGGCATTGCCCAGATGGAGCAATCGTTCAAGTTGCTGCAGACCGAGCGCATCGACCTCATGCAGATCCACAATCTGGTGGACTGGAAAACGCATCTGCCGACCCTGCGCGAATGGAAAGAGCAGGGCCGGATTCGCTACATTGGCATCAGTCATTACACCGCTTCGGCCTACGACGACGTCGAAGCCGTGCTCAAGAGCGAGCAACTGGACTTTCTGCAGATCAATTACGCGCTGGACGACCGCAGCGCGGAAGCGCGCCTGCTGCCGCTGTGTCGCGAAAGGGGCGTGGCGGTGATCTGCAATCGGCCTTTCGGCGGTGGCGGTTTGCTCTCTCGTCTCAAGGACAAACCCTTGCCGGGCTGGGCGGCACAGGTACAAGTCAACAGCTGGCCGCAACTGGCGCTGAAGTTTCTGCTGGCCAATCCGGCGGTGACCTGCGTGATCCCCGGCACCGGCAATCCTCGCTACATGAGCGAGAACGCCGGCGCCGGGGCCGGGCCGATGCTAACCGATGCGCAGCGCCATCAGTTGATCGCGCTGCTGGAGTAATGCGCCTTGCAAACACCCTTTGCGCCTGATCGCCAGCAAGCTGGCTCCTACACCTCAGTCTGTCGTAGGAGCCAGCTTGCTGGCGATGCGTCTTGCTGGCGATCTCGATCTCAGCCGCTACAGAATCCGGTACAGCAAGCGTTCGATCCGCACCCGACTGACGCGGCGCAGGAACTTGCGCACGCCCTCGGGATAATGCGCCAGGGTGTCGAGTTCATCGTACTGGCCTACCCGGTGCGAGTGACGCATCAATAGCTCGATTTCGGCCTGACGCGGCGCCGTCCATTGACCTTGCGGGTCGTCGATCAGCAGTGCGTTTTCCAGGTCCAGATTGAACGCCCGCGGATTGAGGTTATTGCCGGTCAACAGCGTGTAGCGGTCATCGACCCATACGCCTTTGAGGTGGAAGGTGTTATCACCGTGCCGCCACAGATGCACGTTGAGTCGGTGCTTGGCGATTGCCTTTTTGTGCTTCTGGGTGAAGCGCCGCAGGCTGATCTCGTACAGGTAGGGAAGCGCGGAGATGACCTTGAAAGGCTCGTCCGGCGAGATGAAAAAGTCATTGGCGGTCTTGTCGCCGATGATGATGTCGACTTTCACTCCACGCTTGAGCGCCCGGTTGATCTCACGCGTGACCGCGACCGGCAGGTTGAAATAGGGCGTACAGAGCGTCAGCTGGGTTTTGCTGGACGCGATCAGATCGCAAATCACCCGATTCAGCGAGTTGCGCGGGCCGACCCCAAGCAGCGGGATGACGCGCAATTCGCCGTTCTCGTGCTCGCCGCTGTCCACTGGGTAGGCGGCACGCTTGAGCTGGCTGCGAAACGCGCGGATTTCCCCGCGCAGGCTGCGCGAGTCCGGAGGGGATTGCAGATCGAGACGATGCACGGCCGGCGAAGGCAGAATCTCTTCGCGCAACAATCGCACGAAGGCGTCGGCCAGCCCGGTGTTCTGGATCAGTTGATAGCGGTCCAGGCGATACTTGTCGAGTTTATGCAGGTAGACGTTGTTGATGCTGGCGCCGGTGTAAAGCACGCAGTCATCGATCACGCTGCCCTTGAGATGCAGCACGCCGAACAGCTCACGGGTCTGCACCGGCACGCCGTAGATCGGCACTTCATGATCGTGTTCCAGGTTCTGTGCCTGATACCAGCTGGAATTGCCCGGCTGGCGGCCGGCGCCGATCAGCCCGCGCTGGGCGCGGAACCAGTCCACGAATACTGCCACTTCCAGCTCGGGCCGGGCGGCTTTGGCGGCATAGAGTGCATCGAGGATCTCCTGACCGGCTTCGTCCTGCTGAAGATACAGGGCGACGATGTAAATGCGGCGGGTGGCGGAAGCGATCTTGTCCAGCAGGGTGCGGCGGTAGTCCGCGGCGCTGGGAACGATGGAGATGGCGTCGGCGGGCAGGGCAAAACCGCGGAGCGCTGCAAGGGTCGAGCGTAGGAAGTTGGACTGCATAGGCCTCTCGATGGATGAACCGGTTGCTCCCGAGCTTAACAGACTCGCGGGCCGGTCGCGTCCGGGGATCGTCACGCTTCGCCTCCCGACCGTGCAATGCCCCGGCCGGGAAGCTCGACCTCAGTAGCCGTTGCGCTTGAGTACAGCCTCGGCGCTGTCGCTGGCGGGGCGGGCGTAGAATTTGAGCAGTTCGGCCGGGCGGTTGGTGAAGAACCCGTCGACGCCGTCGGCGCTGATCTTCTTGAAGTCCACCGCGTCATCCACGGTGTACGGATGGATGATCAGACCCTTTTCATGCGTCAGCGTATTCATCCAGGGCTTCACCAGATCCATGTAGCTCTGGTCACCGCCCGCGGTCAGCCGTGCCGAAGGGCCGGTACCAATGGCGCCTTGAGCCTTGGCCCAGTCGATCCAGGCCTGGAAGGCTTCGGGCGATTTCACTTCCTGGGCGCCGTAATAGCTGGCCTTGTCCTTGAAGCCCGAGTCATTGAAGGCGACATCGGATTTCGGCTCGATCGAACCCTCGCCGATCCACAGCAGCAGGATTTTGGGCACCTTGGGCATTTCCTTCTGCAGCAACTCAAGGCTCTGCTTTTCGAAGGTCTGCAGCACGACCCGGCCAGGCATCTGGGCAACGTTGACCCGACCGGGCGCGGCGGCCGGGCGCGGGCTCAGCCAGCCGCGTTTGGCGAGGGCTTTTTTCAGGTCCGCCTCGATGCCCGGAAACTGGCTGGGCACCTTGGTTTCGATATACAGCCCAGGCTTGTTCGCACCGCCCTCGGCGATATCGATCACCTCATCAAGCGTCAGGATCTGCAGACCGGCATAGCTGGCCCGGGCGCGGTCCGGATAGGCCTTGTTGAACCAGGAGCCGGCGTCGAGCTGCTTGATTTCCGCCAGCGTGAAGGTGCTCACCGGGTCCTTGGCGCGTTTGGGAAAGACCTGCGCGATGTTGGTGGTGCGCTCCAGAACGTCGTCATGCAGCGCGATCAGTACACCGTCCTTCGTCCGCTGGACATCCATTTCCAGGTAATCCGCGCCAAGGTCGCGAGCCAGAATGTAGGCCGGGATCGTTTCCTCGGGCGCGTCGAAGGAAGCGCCTCGATGGGCGATCACCGCGGGCCAAGGCAGACCGTGCTTTTCACTCAATGCCTTGCCGGGCGCCTCGGCGGCTGTCGCCGCGCCGCTGCTCATCAGCGCCCCGACCAGGGCACCAGCCGCCAACAGAGCGGCCATGGGGGTTTTGCTCAACGGAAATCCTTGCATGGTCTGCGTGTTCCTTGTGTGCATGAATCGGAAGTCTGGCTGGAATCGATCGCCGCTGGGAAGCATAAACTGCCTGTGTTGCGAAAGCAGGACCGTCGGTTCGTGATCGGCAAGGCGAGCCCGCTTCCCCCGTTGCGCCAGCCGCGCTACTGTCCGCTTTTCCTTTTCGCTCAGGAGCGATGCATGACCAAGAAGGTGCTGGTGCTGGTCGAGAACCTCAACGCGTATCTGCCGATTCTCGAAGCCGCTGGTTTCGAACTGATCCGCGCGCCGGACGCCACGCAACGGGCCGGCGCCATCGAGGCTCATGGGCAGAGCATCGACGCAGTGGTCACCCGGGGTCCGCTGGGGCTGTTTGCCGATGAGATGGACGCGATGCCCAATCTGCGCATCATCTGCGTCAGCGGCGCCGGTTACGAAAAGGTCGATGTGGCCGCCGCCCAGGCCCGGGGGATTACCGTGACCAATGGCGCCGGCGTGAACGCGTCGACCGTGGCAGATCACGCGCTGGCATTGTTGCTGGCACTGGTGCGCGACATTCCTCAGGCCGATGCCTCGGTACGACGCAGCGAATGGCGCAAGGCGATGCGGCCGGGCATGGCCGGCAAACGGGTGGGAATCGTCGGACTGGGCGCGGTCGGGCTGGCGATTGCGCGACGCTTGAGCGGCTTCGACATGACAATCGCTTACCACAACCGCAATCCGCGCGGCGACGTCGATTACACCTGGCATGCCTCGGTCCTGGACCTGGCGACGGCGTCCGACATCCTGATCATCGCCACTCCCGGCGGCCAGGATACCGTGCATCTGGTCGACGCTCAGGTATTAGGGGCGCTGGGCGCGGAGGGCTTTCTGGTCAATATCGCCCGCGCCAGCGTAGTCGATACCCAGGCCATGCTGGACGCGCTGACAGAGCACCGCATCGCCGGCGCGGCGCTGGATGTGTTCGATGACGAACCCCAGGTCCCCGATGCACTCAAGGCACTGGACAACGTGGTCCTTACGCCACACGTGGCGGGTCTGTCTCCCGAAGCCTCGGAGGATTCGGTGACGATGGTCCGAGACAACCTGCTGGCATTCTTCGCCGGCAAGCCGGTGATCAGCCCGGTGTCCTGATGCCGGCTTCGCGTGTCGTTGATCGCCAGCAAGGCGGAACGCCGCCCCGGTGGCTCCTACGCCCAGTTGATCCGTAGGAGCCAGCTTGCTGGCGATCTGCCGCGCAGCGGCATCGCGCGTCAGGGCATCATCGGCGGGATGTACGCAAGCGTCGTGCCCAGCGCCCACAGCAGCACCAGCACCAGCGGGGTATGCACCAGCAACTGCACGAACGAGAAGCCGATCAGGTCACGGGCCTTGAGGCCCAGCACGCCCAGCAGCGGCAGCATGTAGAACGGGTTGATCAGGTTGGGCAGAGCTTCGGCGGCGTTATAGATCTGCACGGCCCAGCCCAGGTGATATTGCAGCTCGTTGGCGACCTGCATCACGTAGGGCGCTTCGATGATCCACTTGCCGCCGCCCGAGGGAATGAAGAAGCCCAGAATGGCCGAATACACACCCATCAACAGCGCGTAGGTGTCGTGAGAGGCGATGCTGGTGAAGAAGGTCGAGATATGATGGGCCAGCGTTTGCGCATCGCCGCCTTTGACGGTGGTCAGCAACGCAGCGATAGAGCCGTAGAGTGGAAACTGGATCAGCACGCCGGTGGTGGTCGGCACTGCCCGGGCCACGGCATCCAGGAAACTGCGCGGACGCCAGTGCAGTAGCGCGCCCAGCATGATGAACAGGAAGTTGTAGGTATTGAGGCCCGAGATCGCAGTGATCGCCGGTTTGGTCGAGAACTCGTTGAACAGCCAGCCCGCGCCCAGCAACACCATCAGGATGATCAACAGCGGGCTGTATTCCAGCCACTCGCCCGGACGCGTCCGGGGTGGCAGCGGGGGCATGTTGAATGCCGGGTCAATCCCGCAGGCCTGTGCGTCGCGGGCACTCGCAGGACCCGGGGCGGTCATGTAGGCCACCAAGATCGAGATGATCAGCAGCGCCAGCAGCATCACGCCGGACTGCCAGAGAAAGATGGTTTCGGTGAAGGGGATCACGCCGGTGATCGCCAGGATCGAGGGCGGCAGGCTGCCGGGGTTGGCCTGTAGCTGCGCGGCGGAAGACGACAGCCCCAGTGCCCAGACCGCGCCGAGCCCCAGGTAGGCGGCAGCGCCCGCGGCGCGATAGTCCATGCGCAGATCGGTACGCCGCGCTAGGGCACGCACCAGCAAACCGCCGAATACCAGCGACAGCCCCCAGTTGAGCAGTGATGCGACCATCGAGATCAAGGCCACCCAGGCCACCGCCGAACGCCCGTTGCGCGGAATGCGCGCCAGCCGGTCGATCAGCCGAACCGCGGGCGGCGAACTGGCCACCACGTAGCCGCCGATGACCACGAAGGCCATCTGCATGGTGAACGGAATCAGGCTCCAGAAACCGTCACCGAACGCCTTGGCCGCGTCGGCGGGCCGGGCGCCCATTGCCAGCACGGCGACCGTGACGATCACCACCGCCAGCGCGGCGAAGACCCATGAGTCGGGGAACCAGCGCTCGGCCCATGCGGCACAGCGCAGGGCAAAGCGGGCGGAGCGGCTTTCTTCGAGTTTTGCGGCCAAGGGGGTTTACCTCTTTTAGTTATTGTTGGTGTGGTTATGTAATACGGGCATCGCCGGCAAGCTGGCTCCTACGCGTATCTCACCGTAGGAGCCAGCGGGCGGCGATCCGTCTTGCTGGCGATTTTCAAGTACAGCAAAGAAATGCCGTGTCAGGCGAAACTCATCTCGACCACATCGTCCGGTACGATCAACTTGCCGGCGGTCTTGGCCTGGATTTCCTCGATGCTGACCCCCGGTGCGCGTTCACGCAGGACGAAGGCGCCGTTTTCGATTTCCAGCCACGCCAGGTCGGTCAGCACCTTGCGGATGCAGCCGGCGCCGGTCAGCGGCAGGCTGCAACGGCTGAGCAATTTCGACTCGCCGTCCTTGGAGGCGTGCGTCATGGTGACGATGATGTTCTCGGCACCGGCGACCAGATCCATCGCGCCGCCCATACCCTTGACCAGCTTGCCGGGAATCATCCACGAAGCGATGTTGCCTTCCACATCCACCTCGAAAGCGCCCAGCACGGTCAGGTCCACATGGCCGCCGCGGATCATGGCGAACGACTCGGCCGAGGAGAATATCGAAGCGCCAATCCTTGCGGTGACGGTCTGCTTGCCGGCGTTGATCATGTCTGCGTCGAGGGTCTCTTCGGTGGGGAAGGCGCCCATGCCCAGCAGACCGTTTTCCGATTGCAGCATCACGTCCATGCCGTCGGGTACGTAGTTGGCGACCAGGGTCGGAATGCCGATGCCCAGGTTCACGTAATAGCCGTCCCTGAGTTCGCGTGCAACGCGTTGTGCCATCTGTTCGCGGGTAAGTGCCATGGTCCGGATCTCTTTGTTGTTATGGTTCGCCGTTGAGCGCGCGCGTCAGGATTTGCGCACGGTCCGCTGTTCGATACGTTTTTCGAAAGTCCCCTGGATCACCCGGTCGACGTAGATGCCGGGCGTATGGATTTCGGTCGGCACCAGCACGCCGGGCTCGACGATTTCCTCGACTTCGACCACGGTGATGCGGCCGGCGGTGGCGACCACCGGGTTGAAGTTCTGGGCGGTATGACGATAGATCACATTGCCGAAGTGATCGGCTTTCCAGCCTTTGACCAGCGCGAAGTCGCCGGTGATGGCTTCTTCGAGGATGTAATGACGGCCGTTGAACTCGCGGATCTCCTTGCCTTCGGCGACGGGCGTGCCATAGCCGGTGGCCGTATAGAACGCCGGAATCCCCGCGCCGCCCGCACGCATTTTCTCGGCCAGGGTGCCTTGCGGGGTCAGCTCGACCTCCAGCTCTCCGCTCAGCAGCTGCTGTTCGAAGAGGGCGTTCTCGCCGACGTAGGAAGAAACCATCTTGCGGATTTGCCGATCCTGCAAAAGGATGCCCAGACCGAAACCGTCGACGCCGCAGTTGTTGGACACCACCGTCAGACCGCGGATGCCCATGCGCTTGATCTGCGCGATCAGATTCTCCGGGATGCCGCACAGACCGAAGCCGCCGCACAGCACGGTCATGTCATCGGTCAGGCCGTCGAGGGCCTCTTCGTAAGTTGCCACTCGTTTGTCGAGTCCAGCCATGATGATCCGCCTTTATTGTTTGTGGACCGGCAGCGGCGCTGTCGGCATTAGCGTTACTGGCATCTTCTCGCGTCATCAGTGATTTGTTAATTTTGTTCTTCTGATGGATTGATAAGAAAAGCAAATATATGAACGTGAAGCAGCTGCGGGCTTTCCTGGCGGTGGCCGAATGCCTGAGTTTCGCCCAGGCCGGGGAGCGACTGCACCTTTCGCAGCCGGCCTTGAGTCTGGCGATCAAGAGTCTGGAGGAAGACTTGGGCGGACAGTTGCTGAGTCGTACGACCCGCGCCGTCGCCCTGACCCCGGAGGGCGAAACCCTGTTGCCGCTGTCACGTCAGCTGCTGGCCGACTGGGACAACACCGAAGAGCTGCTGCGCCAGCGTTTCACTCTGCAGATGGGCAAAGTCTCGGTGGCGGCCATGCCGTCGTTCGCCGGCAACCTGTTGCCCGCCGCACTCAAGGTTTTCCGCCAGCGTTATCCACGCGTCAACGTTGCCGTGCATGACGTTATCAATGAACAGGTGCTGGAGATGGTCCGGCATCGTCGGGTCGAACTGGGCATCGGCTTCGAGCCGGAGTCGAGTAACGAACTGCTGTTTACACCCTTCTACCTGGACCGTTTCGTCGCGGTTATCGGTGCCGAATCGCCACTGGCGAGCAAGTCCGAAGTGACCTGGAGCGAGCTGCTGGAAGAGGATTTCATCGCGCTGCAACGTCCGTCGGCGGTCCGGTTGCTGCTGGAGCAGGCGATTCTCGCCCGGCACGGCAAATTGTCCGTGGCGTTCGAGAGCCATCAACTGTCCACCATCGGTCGCATGGTCGCCAACGGCCTGGGGGTCAGCGCCGTTCCCTCGCTGTGCATCAGGCAGATGCAGGAACTGGGGGCTGTGTGCGTGCCGTTGGCAGAGCCGCGTATCGAACGTCGTATCGGTCTGACCATGCTTGCCGATCACAAACTGTCGGCTGCGGCGCAGGCGCTGCGCGACGTGCTGATCGAGTTCGCACTGGAAGGTCGATAGCTACTATCACGCAGGGTGATTTTTGGCGCCCAGGGGGTCGGGATTAACCTAGCTTCATTCCCGAATCAAGCCTGAATGGAGGCCCCCGATGAACCGCCTGATTGCAACTGCCATGCTCTTTTCCATTGCCGTCCTGTCCGGATGCGGCACCCACCACGCGGTGGAGTTGCGTCCCTACACCGCCGAAGAAACCCGCCAGTTGGCCCTGGAAGACCTGAATCGTCGCGGCTTGTCGTTTGACGAGTATCACGCTCGCAAAGCGCAGTTGCTGGCCAATCCGCAGATGCAGCAGGCGCGAGAGTTCGACGATCAGGGTGAGATCAGCGCTGACAACGGCGAGCTGCAACGTTCGCCGCAGAGCTGATGCCTGAGCTACAGATCAGCGTTTGCAAAAGGTATTCTCAACTGTACCGGTATAACTTTCAGTCAACTGTCCATGGGTTTAGAAGCGCTGCTTCGATAGGGTAGAAACCTGCCCTCGATACCCTGGACTGCGTCATGGCACTCTCGCTCGATCTTCTACTGGCCTTTGCGCTATTTGCATTTGTCACCTCGGTCACACCCGGCCCCAATAACATGATGTTACTGGCCTCGGGGGTGAACTTCGGGTTCAGCCGCACCATTCCCCACATGCTCGGGATCTGCATCGGATTCTTTCTGTTGGTGCTGGGCGTCGGTCTGGGGCTGGGCAGTGCATTCACAGCGTGGCCTGTCCTGTACACGATCCTGCGTTACGCTGGCGCGGCCTACCTGCTTTACCTCGCGTGGAAAATCGCTACGTCCGGTCCCGCCTCCGATTCGAAAGGGCAGCAGGGTGAGCCGCAAAGTTTCCTTGGCGCGGCGCTGTTCCAGTGGGTCAATCCCAAGGCGTGGATCATGGCCATCGGCGCGATCAGCACCTACACGCCCATGCAGGGCTATTTCACCAACGTCATCGTCATTTCGGCGGTTTTCGCGCTGATCAATCTGCCGAGCGTGGGTATCTGGGCGGGGTTCGGCAGTCTGCTACGCAATGTTCTGCGCGATCCTCTGGGTTTGCGGGTGTTCAACGGGGTCATGGCGGTGTTGTTGGTCGCGTCCTTGTATCCCTTGTTCGTGAATCACTCATAGGCCGGCCCCAAGGCGCCGACGCACCATCGGGTAGGAGCCAGCTTGCTGGCGATACATCCACCGCCAGCAAGCTGGCTCCTGCAGCGACTACAACGCCAGCTGCAAATGCCCCTCGGTGTCCCGACTACGGGCACGACGCCGATGTTCAAGCCCCAGCAGAAAATGTTCCAGTCCTTCGTGCAGCCGCTCTGCCAGCACTTCATCCAGTACGCCGCCCAGTTCACCCTCGCCATAGGTGACCTGACCATCGATGGCATACACCCCATGCAGCACTTCCTGCGACTTGAGCGCCGACAGCACCGGCTTGAGCGCATAGTCCACCGCCAGCATGTGCGCCATGCTGCCGCCGGTGGCCAGCGGCAGCACCACTTTGCCGTGCAGCGCGCGTTCGGGCAGCAGATCGAGCAGGGTTTTCAAGGCCCCTGAAAAGGAAGCCTTGTACACCGGCGTTGCGATCAGCAGACCGTCCGCCTGGCGAACGGCCTCTATGAAATCCTGAACCTGGGGGCTGTCGAATCGGGCGAACAGCAGGTCTTCGGCATTGAAGTCACGAATGCGCAAGGCCGTAACCGAGACGCCATGGTTCTGTAGCCAGCGACTGGCATGGGCGAGTACGACGCCGGAACGGGATTTGAGCGACGGACTGCCTGAAACGGATACGACAAGCATGCGAAATTCCTTGCGATGGGCCTGCCTGTACATAGCAGCTTGCGTGCCACCCCGGCAAAGGGGCGCGATCGCGACGGGTGCCCGGCATTCAGGCGCAGTTTGCGGGCTCTCCCAGTGTTGGTTGCTCTTCCTTTTGTTGATGCGCTGTTGCTGTAGCAACATTTGCAACTGTCGCCCGGGCAACAGCGGCGAGCTGCCCGCCCGGCAACACCGGCCTGAATCGCGGACAAAAAAATCCCCGCAAACGACCGCTTGCAGGGAGTTTTCGACGCTGATTACCGGATCAGTTGCGGAACGCCGCGCCGGTCTGGACTACGCTGGCCGAGCCCAGCAGTTGACTGATGAATCGACTCCAGCGCGTGATATTGGCGGGACCGACGAATACCACGTCCTGAGCCTTGAGTTCGAACTGGCCGGCCAGCAGGTAAGCGGTCGGTTTCTTGGCCTTGAGGTGGTAGACGGTGGACGTGGCATTGGCATGGTTTTCCGCGCCACGGATCACGTATACCGCATCGCCGTCGGCGCTGTCAGGGCTCAGGCCGCCGGAGTTGCCGAGCGCTTCGAGCAGGGTCACGCTGGTGGTGCCGAACGAGATCACCTGCGGGTTACGCACTTCGCCCAGCACGTAGATCTTGTTCTTGGAGTTGCTGTTGAGGTGCAGGTAGTCGCCGTCCTTGAGGAAGATCTTGCTCAGTTGCGAGCCCTTGCGGTTCAGCGAGTCGATGTCGATCAGGTAGTCTTTTCCATCGCGGCGCAAGGTCAGGCCGGCCAGGTTGGCGTCGGTCAGGTCGATCCCGGCGGTACTGATTGCCTGCACCAGGCTGAGCGGGATGTTGGTGATCGACTGCGGGCCCGGAGTCTTGAACGAGCCGGACAGCAGGACGCGCTGGCTGTTGTAGCGCAGCACTTTCACGTCCACCTTCACTTCGGTGTATTGCGGCGCCAGGCCCATGCGCAGTTGTTCACGGATCTGGCTGACGGTCTTGCCGCCGGCGCGGATTCGGCCCACGTACGGGAAGAACATGGTGCCATCGCTCAGCACCTCGCGGGTATTGGCGTCCAGCTGGTCCTGGGAGCCGGGAGCCGTCAGTTCCGGGTGCTCGAAAACGGTCACCAGCAAGGTGTCGCCAGGGCCGACCACGTATTCCGGAGTCTTGTAGTTGAGCAGTTCGGTGGGCAGGCCGTTGTTGTCGCTCAAGGCGCGCTGGCGTTGTTGTTGCAGGCTGGTGGGGGTGATGTCCACTACCTGGGCTTTGGGTTCATCCGGATCGGTCGCGGTGACATCGCCGGTGGTCATGTGCTGACCGGGGGCGAAGGCACACCCCTGCAGGATCAGACTGGAGAGCAGAGCGACAACTAGGGTTCGATTCATAATGAGTGTTCCTTCCTGAGAGGTGCGCATGGCACCGCAATGATTTCAATGCATCCCTTTTCCAACACCAATCCGGTTTCTTGTGTCTGTAACGTGCGCACATACCTCCCTCCGGGCAGGGTCTCCCGGAAATCGCTTGAGGAATCGGAAAATCAGAAGGCGTTCTTGTTGACGAAGCCTTTGAACAGCGTGAGCAGGATGATCTTGAGGTCCAGCCAGATCGACCAGTGCTCGATGTACTCCAGGTCGAACTCGACGCGCTTGCGCATCTTGTCCAGGGTGTCGGTCTCGCCGCGCCAGCCGTTGATCTGTGCCCAGCCGGTGATGCCGGGCTTGACCTTGTGGCGCAGCATGTAACCGCTGACCTGCTTGCGGTATTGCTCGTTGTGAGCCACCGCATGGGGGCGGGGGCCGACGATGGACATCTCGCCGCGCAGCACGTTGAAGAACTGCGGCAGCTCGTCCAGCGAGGTGCGGCGCAGGAAACCTCCCAGGGGCGTGATGCGCGAATCATTGCGGGTCGCCTGGCGAACCTCCGGGCCGTTTTCCTGGACCGTCATGCTACGGAATTTCCAGACCTCGATCGGCCGTCCGTCCAGCCCGTAGCGGCGCTGGCGAAACAGCACCGGGCCTGGCGAGGTCAGCTTGATCGCCGCGGCGATCACCAGCAGGGGAATGGCGATCATGGCCAGGATCACGCTCGACAGCACGATGTCCTCGGCGCGCTTGACCAGACTCCAGGCCCCGTCCATGGGCGAGTCGAAGATACTGATGCTAGCCAGCCCGTTGATGCTTTCGCTGCGGGCATGCAGCAGTTCGAACATGAATACGTCCGGGATCAGATACACCGACGCGGTGGTGTCAGAGAGGCCGGTGATCAGCTCGCGCAGGTGTGGCTCGGCGCTGAACGCCAGGGTGATGTAGACCTTGTCGATACGCCCGTCACGGGCATCGGCCACCAACTGTTGCAGATCGCCCAGCACCGGAATCCGTCGACCGTCGGCGTACAGGTCCATCTGCTTGGGATCGGTGTCGTAGAAACCCAGCAGGTTGAGACCCATCCACGGCGCGCTGGAGATCGACTGAGCCAGCCGCGCGCCGACCTGGCCGGTGCCGACGATCGCCACGCGACGGGTGTTGAAGCCGTGCCGGCGGAAGGTATGCAGAACCTGGCGGATCAGCATTCGATAGCCGCACAGCACCGCCAGCACCACGGCGAACCAGGCCATCTGGCTGTCGTCGGGTATCTGCTCGCGGTCGAACAGCAAGTAGTCCACCGACAACAGCAGGATGAACGTCAGTGCCCAGTAGTTGAAGACTTTGGTCAGTTCCCGGGTGATACGTTCGCCGCGCCAGGAGCCGTAGAGCTGGTGGAACTCGCTGATCCAGTGAAAGACCAGCACCGCGAGAATGATCTGGAACCAGGATTCGGCGCTGGTCAGCATCGTGTGCCGGCTCTGCCAATAGCCGACCGACACGATGACGGCCAGGTCCAGCAGCCGGTGCGCCACCGACAAGGCCGACTGGTGCGCATGAAGAATGCCGCGAACGGAAGTGCTCATGTCAAAGCTCGCTCAAACGGATTTGATGGGAACCACGCGGGGCGGCAGGTCGTCGGCGATCAGGTCGGGCGCGACCTGAGGCATCCAGTACTGTGAAGGCATGCGGGCCAGATGCGCGGCGGCCAAGCGGTCGTCCACGAACGTCCTGATTTCTTGCTCGAAGCGCTGCACGGAAAACCGTTCGGCATTGGCACGGCACGCCTGGGAGGAAATGCGTGCCTGGGCGGCTTCGAATTCCTGTATCGCCGCCGTCAGCGAAGCGACGCTCTGCTGGCTGTACAGCACACCGGTGGGCTGCGGATGATCCAGTCCGTGCACGGTTTCCAGCACGCCGCCCTTGCCGTAGGCGATCACCGGCGTGCCGCACGCCTGGGCCTCGACCGGGCTGATGCCGAAGTCCTCTTCGGCGGCGAAAACGAAGGCCTTCGCCGCGCGCATGTGCTCCAGCAGCACCGCCGACGGCTGATAGCCCAGCAGTGTAATGTTCGGCGCATGGCGGGCGATGGCCTGGGCCTTGGCCAGGTCCGGACCGTCGCCGATCATGACCAGACGCTTGTCCGGCATGGCGGCGAAGGCTTCGACGATCATCGGCATGCGCTTGTAGGGAACCATCCGTGAGGCGCAAAGGTAATAATCTTTGCGCGGTCCCTGAGCGGTGAACGACAGAGTGTCGACCGGTGGATAGATCACCGTGGATTCGCGACGGTAGGCCTTGTCGATGCGCGCCCCGATGAATCGGGAGTTGGCGATGAACGCATCGACCCCCGACGCGGTGCGCTGGTCCCACATGCGCATGTAATGCAGAACCATGCGCGCCAGCTTGCCCTTGAGGCCAGTCGCCATTCCCGATTCCAGCAAGTATTGGTGCTGCAGGTCCCAGGCATAGCGGATCGGCGAGTGCACATAGCTGACATGCACCTGGTCGGGGCCGGTCAGCACGCCCTTGGCCACGGCGTGACTGCTGCTGACGATCAGGTCGTAGCCCGACAGGTCCAGTTGTTCGATGGCCAGCGGCATCAGCGGCAGGTAGCGCTGATAGCTTTTTCTGGCGCCGGGCAGGTTCTGAATGAAGGTTGTCCTGGCAACCTTGCCGCCCAGATGGGCGCGGTCTTGATCGCTGAGAAAGTCGATGACGGCGAACAAATCCGCCTCGGGCCAGATGTTGATCAGTGATGCCAGTACGCGTTCGGCACCGGCATAGGTCACCAGCCAGTCGTGGACGATAGCAATTCTCATTGAAGTTCCTTGCGGTAAAGGCTCGCTCTACTACAGGCGCGGCAGATCGCGACTTGGCGCTGCTGGGTTGATTCAGGATTTGCTGGAAGGCGGTTGAGCGGCGGCACTTACCTTGGCGCCGGCCAAGGGTTTGGCGCCCAGGAGCGCGTCGAGGCGCTGCGACAGGCGCTGGGCCGACATATCCCAGGAAAACCGCTCCACGTTGTTCAGGCCGTGCAGTCGCAAGGCTTCGCGCAAAGGCTGGTCGGTCAGCACCCGCTGCATCGCGGCGGCCATGTGATTGACGTCCAGCGGATCGAAGTACAGCGCGCTTGCCTGCAACACTTCGGGAATCGACGCCGCGTTGGCAGCCACCACCGGGCAGCCGCAGGCCTGGGCTTCGAGCGGTGGAATACCGAAACCTTCGTATAGCGATGGAAACACGAACGCCGCGGCGCCCTGGTATTGCTCGATCAGTTCGGCATCGCTGAGGCGTCCGAGGAAGCGAATGCGCGGGTCACGGCAGGCCAGCCGTTGCAGGTCGGGGTTGGCGAAAATGTGCGTGGCGGCTCCGACGATGTGCAGTTGCAGGTCGGGAAACCCGCGCAGACTCAGAAACGCCTGGATCATCCTGTTGAAATTCTTGTGCGCGGCGGGAGAGGACACCGCCAGCAGGTATTGCGGGCCGTCGGGGCGTGGCGTCCTGGCCGTGAAACCCTCGCTGACCGCGGCATGCAGCACCAGAAACTTCTTTTCGTCGATGCCGTAGAACCGGGAGATTTCACCCTTGGAAAAGTTGCTGCAAGTGATCATGGTTTTGGCGCGCGAGGCCAGGATCGGGGTGATGGTGCGGTAGGCCATCCGGAACACCCGGGTGTAGCTCTGCGGATACCGCACATAGTTGATGTCGTGATGAGTGGCGACCTGATTGCGGTAGAACATCGGGCCGGTGCTGCTGATCGATATCAGCAGCGGGCTGCCACGCTGCTTCAGGTACAAAGGCAGATCGAGCTGCTCCCAGAGATGACCGCAGTTGCGGCCAATGCATTGCACGTCCAGAGCCTTGGCTGCGTCGTGCAGCTTGATCCCGTGAGGCGCGAGGCAGACGATATCGTCACGTATCTTCTTGAGCGACAGACAGATCTGCTCGGCGTAGCGCTGGACCCCGCTGATGTTCTGGGTCAGAAAACGTGCATTGATAAAGATCATCGGGCGCATCCTGCAAGGTAACGGTTGAAGGTTTCATCGGGGCTTGCATGGCGCGTCATGGTCCTGGCCCTTGTTGTTGTATGGCGAACAGCGCCGGGCGATTGCCCAGGCTGATGATTTTCGGGAAGTCGTCGATCGGGACCTGTGCCGAGCAGCGAGCGTCGTTGCAGGTCCACGCGATGTCGGTTTCGATCAGGCCGCGCTCCGGCTGGCCGGTATCGATCATTCGCACGTTGCCGCGTTGCACGCCCGCGGCCTCCACATGGGTCATCACCGGTTGCCCGGTCGTCCAGGCCACCAGAACCTGCTCGGAGCCGTGCGCGAAGCGCAGCAACCAGGTGCTGCCCAGTTCGCGACTCTTGCGGGCGTCATACTCGAAGTCCCGGACGGTTGCGCTGATCGCCTTGAGCACCAGAAATGATGGTTTAGGACTCAGGTCCTGCCGCAGCAGGCCGAAATTCTGCTGCGGGTCGTCCGGGTCGCTGCCTCTGTCGATCAGGCTCGACCACCACAAGCCCTTGATGTCCGGCACGGTCCGCGCCAGAAACAGGCTGCGCGCCAGAAATGCCGCTTGAGTGCGCTCGCTGACTCCGCACTTGCCGGCGTTGGTCGGCCAGCCCATCTCGGTCAGGTACAGCGGCACCGGACGCGTGGCCAGGGTCCGCAGGTCGGCGTTGAGCCACCGCAGCCAGGCAATCCACCGTTCCGGGGTGTGGCGCTGGTCATGGCGGCAGTGCACATAGGGATGCAGCGACAGGCCGTCGACCTGATTGAGCGTGCCGTTCTGGATCAGCCGGTCGGCGAAGCCCAGATCCATGCCGAGGCTGGTGACGGCGCCGGCCAGCACGGTCATCGGCCGATCCTGCTGGCGCAGATGAGCGACGGTGTCTTCCACCAGGTTGCTGTAGTCCTTGGCCGCCCAGGCATCGATAGGATTTTCCCGGTCCCATTCGTTCCAGATCTCATACAGATCGACGTTGTCGCGCAGTTCCCTGGCGACGAAATTCACATAGTTGCCGAACGCCTGGCGCACCACCGGTTGGCGGGGCTTGGCGTAGTTGTCGTAGAAGGGGCTGCCGTAGCCCAGCACCAGCAAGGGCCGCAGGCGGCGCTCTTTGGCCTGATCCAGATACAGGCGCCAGGCGGGCGGAATTCGCAGCGCCCCGCGCCGGGCCTCCACGCGGGCCCAGTAAGCGTCGTCCCTTACGGAACCGACGCCGGCGTCTTCGAGCAGTTTCAGAACATGAGCCGAAGCGCCTTCAGTGTTCATCAAATGGGTGTCGACACCGATGATGAAAGCCTCGTCACCCAACGCACAGTGGCTCCACCAGAGGCTCAATGACCCCGCCACGAGGGTTCGGCGCCACCGGCGCACGAGTTGCTTTAGCATGAATTGTCTCAATGAAGAGGCACGGTCCGGAGCGCTCGCTCACCAGGGGTACGGGCCGATGGAAATCGTGCAGTCCGGGCCAGTGGTCTCAGACCGGGTTCGACAGCGGGTGCGTGCCAGGCAGCGCGATTCGATCCAGCAGCGTCTGGGTGAAAATGCTTTCGTACTGGTCGAGCATCAGGTCCAGATCCAGGAACGAGGCCACGCTGCTGCGGGCCTGGGCAGTGAGCCGCGCCAGCAGCTGCGGTTGCTGATGCAGCCGGAGCATGGCCATCCCCAGCGAGTCGGGATCGTCCGGGCTGCACAGCAGACCGTTGAACTGGTCCTGAATGATTTCGGTCAGGCCGCCCATGCGGCTGGCAATGACCGGGCGCGAATGGGCGCAGGCTTCCACCGCGACCATGCCGAACGGCTCGTTCCACATTGATGGCACGATCGCCACGTCGATCTGGCTGTAGAAGTCCTGAGGCTTCTGGTAACCCACGAAGCTGATGTCCGGCGAAGTCGCCATGGCCTTGAAACGTTGTTCGTCTTCCACCTGACCGCGGCCGGCGATTTGCAAGGTGGCATCGCAGGGCAGGTGCTGGAATTGATCGATCAGCCAGCCCACCCCCTTGGGGTCCGACAGGGTGCCCAGGTAACCGAAGCGCAGCGGAGCCTGCGAGCGGGTCAGATCGCCACGCGCTGTGCCTCTGGCCGCGTTGGCCGGAGCGGCGTAGGGGCTGGCGTTGTGCACGACATAGCCGCGACTGCCCTTGAAATAGTCATGGGCCTGCAAAGTATCGAGCATGTAGCGGCTGACACCCACCACGCTGTCGACACGTGCCGAACGGTCGGCGTGTCCTTTGCGAAACCGCGAGCACAGCCCGCATTGCTGGCGGCAACCCTGGCCCTTCTTGAACATGGTGCTGCTGGGGCACAACAGGTACATATCGTGCAGCACTTGCACGATGGGCATGTCAGCCGCGGCGATTTCATCCCAGGCCGACACAGACCAGCCCGTCAGGTTGTGGCAGACCACCAGGTCCGGCTGTTCAAGCTCCAGCACCCGTTTCACCGGGCCACGCATGGCGTCGTTATAGCGATCGCGCAAGTGCCAGCCGAGCCGGGCCAGGCGGCCGGGACGCTGCGCGGTGAAATGCCAGTACAGATTGTGCAGGCCGGCGCGATAGACCTTGATCTGATCCACCGCGGTCATATGCAGGCCGGGCTGCGCAGAGGTCGCCAATACCGCCACTTTGTGGCCGCGTGCCTGGAGTCCTTCGACGGTGCGTTTGAGGATGATCTCCGCGCCGCCACCGATATCGGGCGCATAAAGGCTGCTGATGAAGAGGATTTTCATAGCGGGTATGACCTGTTCAGGCCGAGCACGCCGGCTTCGCCATCGCGGATGGCGGTTTCGATCAGGCTCAGGCGTTGGCCGGCGTCACAGCGTTTGGCAATCAGGCGCAGCAGGAGGAAGAACGTCCAGCGGTTGAGACGGTAGATCAGCGGCGAAGAAGCCCAGACGTTCTTGTCGAACCACGCCTGATTGCGCGCGCCGTAATAGGCTCGCAAATCCGAGCCGCCCAGCAGGTAGCTCTCGTAGACATTGCTGGTGCGCGCCTTGATGTTCCAGGAATCCTCCAGGTCGTCGAGCAAGGCTTCGGGCACCAGGAAAATCCGTCCGCCGGTGGCGGTGATGCGCCAGGTGTACTCACTGTCATCGGCATAGAGTTTGAGCGCGTCTAGCGGCAGGCCGATCCTCTTGTAGAGGTCGCGGTGGGCGAGCAGGCCGCCGTAGGTCGCGAAGGGCAGCTGGACCATCGGCGGGGTGGCCCCGGACTTCTGCGGACGCCCCCAGGGCAGTCGCCGCCAGATCTTGTACGGCAGCTGGGCGATATGAAAGCCGAAGAAACTCGAACGACGCTGGATCGCGAAACGCTCAGGGACACCGGCGGCGATATCCGCCTGGTGAGTCGGGCGAAAGCCCAGCACCGCGGCCTTGTCGCGACCGTCGATCTGCGCGCGCTGCTCCAGGCGGCGGTGCAGTACTTCGATGGCATTGATGGTAGGCGCGTTGTCGTCGTCCATCAGCCAGATATGTTCGGCGCCCGCGTCCAGCGCGGCCTGGATGCCCACCGAGTAGCCGTTCGCCGAACCGGTATTGTGTTCCAGATAGATGATCTGCACCTGGCCGGGCCACTTCTCGCACAGGTTGTGCAAAGGCGCGACCGAAGCGTTGCTGACGATGATCACCCGGTCGATCAGCGGGCTTTCCAGCGAACGGCTGACCAGGGTGTGCAGATAATTGAAACGGTCACCGTAGGTGAGCGTCACCAGGGAAGTTCGTTGAGTCATGGTGAAAGTCCGTCCTGGGTTGTCCTCGTTGCCCTGGCCGCCTGCGCGTCAGGCCCGTGCTTCCATGCGCACCAGACTGCCGATCGGCAGCACGACCTTTTGCTGGCGCTGCAACAGATTGAGCAGAATCACTGCGCGCTCGGTGCCGTCGGCGGCCAGGAAGATGGCTTCCACGTCACAGAACCCGTCGGCGTTGATCCGCACCACGTCGCCCTGGTTGAACACGGCGCGCGGGGCGGGTGCGCTCAGGCGCTGGCGAATCTGCTCAATCAGTTCGTCGCGCACCGGCACCGGCTGCCCGCCGAAGGTCACGATCCGGGCCACGCCCCGGGTGGAGCGGATCGGGTACCAGTTGTCGTGCACCTGATCCATGCGGATGAACAGGTAGCCGGGGAACAGCTCCTCTTCGGTCGAGCGGCTGCCGCGACGCGCGAGGGGGTCGCCCTTGAGAGGCCGGTAGCACTCGAACTGTTGACGTTCCAGGTGTTCCTGCGCCCGGGCTTCCTGGCGCGGTTTGGTCTGGATCAGGTACCAGCGAGCGGGGTTGTCATACATAGACATGTCGTCACTCCACGGCCAACTGCGAGGAAAGATTCTGGAGCGGCTCGCTGCCCATCGGCAGGTAGGAGTCGTTGGCGGCGGCGCTCTGGTCGGTGTTGCAGCAGTCGAGCAGTTGCTGGATACGCTCGACACTGTTGAACATCAGCACGTCGATGATCGACAGGTTCGGCACGAAGGGCCGGGAGAACTGGGGGTATTCGATCGGATCCATCTTGAAAAAGCGCAGCAGCAGACCATTGCGGGCGAAATGGTCACGGTCGTACAGCTCCAGGCCGCCCACCGAGTTCAGTACCGTGGTCGCTGACAGGGCGCGGGCGATGCGGATGACCCGATCCTGCTTGTCGACGCAGGATTCCAGACGAATGTCCGAGCCGCGCAGGATCGGGGTGACGATTTGCAGATAGGCACAGAGTTCGCGAATCGCGTTTTCGGCGTACAGCGCCAGGTTCAGTTGCGGGAAGCGGATCAGTCGTTCCACCAGCGGCATGACGTCGGCAAAGAACGGCGCCTTGCGGTAGTTCTGGCGGATCAGGTTGACGATTCGATTGGCCTCTTCGGGAAAGCCGTCGATCAGCTGCCGGTGCATGATCGGCAGTTCGAAGTGGTCTTTCTTGAGCGGAAAGGTGATCAGGCGCGGTTCGCCGTTGCACAGGATCCGGTTGCGGTTCACCCATCCGGCGCGGATGAACTGCAGGTCGTCGCCGAGCACGAAAACGTCGGCGGCGGCGATGAGTTGGAAATATCCCAGATAAGGAAAGAGATACGGCTGCATCATTGCTATGGTCCGGGCCATGTTGAGCTCCATTGATGGCGGGCGTGGGTTGCGGGTTGATCAGCCGCGGGTCATTTGCGAACCGGCTGGTAGTTGTAGCCGTAGGCCACGCAGTCGTATTCGGACGTGGACGCCTTGCGCTCGACCGCGTTGAAAATCGCGCCCTTGATCAGAATTCCGTTCTGACCGAGACGGCGCTTGCAGGCTTCGATTTCCTTGACAGTGGTCAGCCCGAAGCGGGCCACCAGCAGACAGGTGCCGGCCTGGCGACCGACCAGGGTTGCATCGGTGACCGCCAGAATCGGCGGGGTGTCGATCAGCACCAGGTCGTATTGCGGCGAAAGCTCGGTCAGCATCTTGTTGAAGTTGTCGTGCATCAGCAGCTCGGACGGGTTGGGTGCCGCGAAGCCGCAGGAGATGAAGTCCAGATGGCGGATCTGGGTGTGGTTGATCACCTCGGCCGGCTTGAGCCGCGCCGCCAGGGTGTCCGACAGGCCGTGCTTGGGTTGTAGGCCGAACACGCGGTGCAGATAGCCTTTGCGCATGTCGGCGTCGATCAGCAGCACGCGTTTGCCGGTCTGCGCGATGATCGCCGCCAGGTTGCTGGACACGAATGACTTGCCGGCGCCGGGGGTCGGGCTGGAAATCATCAGCACGTTGTTGCGTGCTTCGAGCATCGCGAAATGCAGGCTGGTGCGCAGACTGCGCAGCGACTCGATGGCCAGCTCGCTCGGCTCGGCGACGCTGAGCAGGGTCGACTGGTCCTTGCCCTTGGCGGTCTTCTCCAGACGATCCTGCACACGGGAGTAGGGCAGCGCGGCGTACACGGGCATGCCGATGTTCTCGATGTGTTCGGTGCTTTCGATGCCGCGGGAAAACGCCTGGCGGATGAAGATGACGATAACCGCCACCAGCGCGCCGAGCAGGGTCGCGAACAGCACGGTCAGTTTTTTCATCGGCTTGACCGGCTTCTCGACGTCGGTGTCGGCATTGTCGATCACCCGCACGTTGCCGATGCTGCCGGCGCGCAGGATGTCCTGTTCCTGGCTCTTGTTGAGCATCAGGGTGTAGGTCTGGCTGGTGACCTGCATGTCGCGGGTCAGGCGCAGCAATTCCTGTTGCGTCTGGGGCAGGGCTTCGATCTTCTTCAGCAGTCCCTGCTTCTGTTGCTCAAGCTGGTTCATCTGGTTGATCAGGCCGCGATAGGTCGGGTGTTCCGGGGTGTACAGCCGCTCGGTCTCGACCCGCTTGAGCTTGAGCTCGGAGAGCATCGAATCCAGTTTGACGACCTGGTCCAGCACGCCTTTGGTTTCGATACTCAGGTCGACCGATTTGGCGCTGGTCTGGAAGTTGTTCAAGGCCACTTCCGAGGCTTCCAGCTGCTTGCGTACCGCAGGCAGTTGCGAGCGCAGGAATTCCAGGCGCTGGGCTGCTTCGGCGGAGCTGCGCTCGACGTTCTGGCGCACATAAAGGCGGCTGACTTCGTTGAGAATGTGGTTGGCGCGATCCGGGTCCGGGTCTTCCAGGGACAGATAAATGATCCCGGAGTCCTTGCCGGCTTCGTTGATCTTGAGACGGTTCTGATAATCCAGCGCGGCGTTCAGGGTACGCAGCCGGGACAGGGTGAACTCGGTGCCGGGGCGGGCGATGAGCCGGGCGATCTGGACCTTGACGCCGTTGCCTTCGACGACGCGGTTGGTAGTGCCGCTCAGCAGCAGGGTGCGGTCCTTGTCGTACAGGGAAAAGGCTCCGGCCTTGCCGGCGACCAGCGTCAGGTTTTCGCCCAGCAGGTTTTCCGGCACGTCGAGCTGGAACACGTCGATGCGCTCGCCGCCCCAGGCGTACTGGTCCATGCCAAACCAGGGTTCGGCCAGCGCGCCTTCGTGCTCCGGCTGGAAGTTGCGGGACAGGTAAGGACCGATCACCGGGAACAGGTCGGGTTTCTGCACGATATTGAGCTTGAGATCGTCGACGACCTTGCCTAGCAGGGCGCGGGACTTGATCAGCTCGATTTCGGTGGTCGCCTGGGAGACCGACATCGGCTTGTTATTGACCTCCGGGATCCCTTCGATACCCACTTTCTTGGGCTCGATCTGGATCATGGCGTTGGCCTGGTAGATCGGAGTGGCGAGGATGGCGTAGGCCACGCCGATCAGGAAAAACAGGCTGACGATCGCGATGATCAGGCGCTTGTGGTCAAACAACACGCGCAAGATAGTTGCCAAATCGACCCGGGTATCCTGGTAGTAATCCAGTGAGGAACGGTTCATGACGGTCATTTATCTTGTTTCTCCGGACTGAAGATAAGGAAGCCAGTCGTCGACGCATCGCGACAGATGCTCGTAGGCCTGTTCGAAGGCCCGCCTGGGTCGCCGATACGGGTCGGCGATTTCCGACTTGTGTTGCCATTTACCGATCAGGAACGTTTTGCCACGCACTTCGGGCGCCAGTTGCATGATGTTGAGCAGATGCGCCCGCTCCATCAGCAGGATCAGATCGGCCTGGTGCAGCAGCTCCCGGTCCACCCGCCGCGCCGCGTGAGGCCTCACGGGTATCCGGTGCGCTTGCAGGACTTCGATGGCCAGCGGGTCCATCGGCGTGCCGGGCGTCGCGCCGATACCGGCCGAATGCACCTTCACGCCCGGCACCAGCAGCCGGTGGCGCAACAGTGCTTCGGCCGTCGGGCTGCGGCAGATATTGCCCACGCACACCACCAGCACATCACTGAACATGGGGTTTGCTGATCGCCGACATGAGGCGTCTGCTGAGGTTGACGCTGAAGTTGCGCGCCACCATCAGCAGGGTCTGGATCTTGTGCCGCGGCGCCAGGGCCGACAGCGACAATTCCACTGCCTGCATCAGGAAGTGCTCGTACAGCTCTTGATTGCCCAGGCGGTTGTAATAGTTGGCGAGGCTGGAGCAGGTCTGCAGGCTCATGTGCAGCTTGCGTTTGTCGCTGCGCATGGAAAAGATCCCGCCCGGATGCAGGCGATAGGCCGCCGGCTTGATCTCGGCCATGAACTTGCCCTTGCCGTATGCGCCCAGCAGCGACCACCAGCACAGGTCATTGAGCGGCGCGACCTCCATCTGCAGTTCCGGCGGCATGCTGCAGAACACATTGCGAAAGCAGGTGGTGAGCGTCGAAATCGGCCGGGCTTTCTGCAGTTCGAGGGCGCTGGCATCGGCGCGCAGTTTTCCCTGCAACTGCACGCCGTACTGGCCGTTGACGTCGAAGGAAATGGCGTCGTGGTAGGTCAGGACGTAGTCGGGATGGCTTTCCAGGAAGTCCACCTGCAATTGCAGCTTGCGCGGGTCGGTCCAGTAGTCGTCGGCTTCGCAGTAAGCGATGTAGCGGCCGCGCGCCTTGGCGAACAGGTTCGGCACGCACGGCTTGCCCTGCCGGTACTGGTTGACCTGCTGATAGAACGGGCGAATCAGGTCCGGATGGCGCTCGGCGTACTGGGCAATGATGCGCGCGGTGTTGTCGGTGGACGCATCGTCATGGATCAGGATTTCGAAATTGAAGCTGGTCTGCTGCGACAGAAATCCATCCAGAGTCTGAGCGACGAAGGCTTCCTGGTTGTAAGCCGGGCACACGATGCTCAGCAAGGGCGGTTGAGACGGGCGTTTGCCCAGAGTATTCGTGATGGCATCCATGGCTCAGGTACTCGGTTTGATAGAGATCTTCAGCGCCAGCGGCTTGTAGCTCGCGGCGACCAGCAACAGGGTGATCAGGCCGCTGGCCGCCAGCCCCGCCAGTACGGTCAGGCGGCTGTCGGTGGCGATCAGCCGGAATATCGGTTCGCTGAGCAGCGCGCCGACCGCGGTCATGGCGATGATCCGCAATACATCGCGCAACCACGGGCCGTGGACGCCGGGTGCCAGCCTTTGATGCACGATCATCGGCCACACCGCGAACGAAGCCGCGCGCAGGAAGAACCAGGCCAGCGCGGCGCCGTAGGCACCCTGGTAACGAATGGCAAGGAACATCACCGGCACGGTGACCAGCGCTGAAATCACGCTGTACCAGACATGCAGGCGCATTTGCCCGTAGGCGTATTGCAGATAGAACTGAAACGCGCTGGCGGCCATGATCGCGCTGCCCAGCGCATACCACGGCAGCACCGAGCGACTCCATTGGGCCGCGGCCTTATCCCCGGTCCAGGCAAAGACCAGCGGCTCGGCGTGCAGCGCGACGATCGCAGCCAGTGGGAACAGAAAGGTGCAGGTAAACCGGTGCGCCAGCAGATACAGGCTGTGCATGTCCTGCGACCTGCCTTCGGCGATCAGCACCGTCAGGCGCGGCAGCAGGGCCTGCACCAGCGGATTGGTAAGCATCAGGATCCCGGTGGTGATCAACGCGACCAGCGAGAAATAACCGTATTGATCCAGCGGCAGCAGTTCCGACAGCAAGACCTTGTCCAGCTGGGTCAGCACGATCCACAGCACGGCGGTCGACGACATGCTGGCGGCGAACGGCAGGATCGGCCTGACCAGTTGCCAGTCAAACCCCGTCAGCCAGCGGGCAAGAGGCATCTGCCGCCAGGCCCGTACAGCGAATATCAGGGTCTCGATCAGCCCGACCAGCACCTGGAAAGCGAAGAAGTCCCGCGGGTCTTGCGAGTACAGGCTGACCAGCAGCAGGCCGCCGAAGTAGCGCAGCGTGGCGATGAACACGTTTACGCCGTTGAGCCAGGCATGTTGTTCGAGCCCCTGAATGCCGCTTTTATAGAGCGTGGAATACAGGCGCAAGGCGATCACCAGGCCCATCAGGCCGATGCAATGGGTCAGCGTTGCGACGTCCAGCGTCTGCGCATTCAGCCAGTTCCGGGCGATCCAGGCGCTGGCGGCATAAATCGCCACGCAACTGGTCGCCGCCAGCGGAAAAAAGATGATCTCGAACGAGCGCAACAACCGCCCCAGGCTGCGCTCGGCGACAGGAACACCTTGCTGATGCGCCACGGCGCGCACCAGACTGGGCGAAAGGCCGGCATCCAGTAGCTGAAGCCAGGCCTGCATGACCGCGAAAAAGCCGATCAGGCCGTAGGCCTCCGCGCCGAGATGCCCGAGATAAAACGGCATGATCAGGATGCCTGACAGCAGGACGTAAGCCTGACCCAGGTAGTTGAGCGCGGTATTGCGGATGACGGACGCTTTGTTCTGCATGGCGTTATACGACCTGCGCCGGCGCCGGGACGTGGTAGCTGCGGCTGCCCAGGCTGCACTCTTCGATCAGCGTATGAATGATGCGGTCCTGATCTTCCACTTGCAGACCCGGGTAGATCGGCAGGCACAGGACGCGTTCGCTCAGGGCGCGGGAGACCGGCTGGCCGGGCTGCGGCTGGAGGTATTCGAGGGTGTCCAGCGACGGGTAGAAATAGCGACGAGGGTTGATGCCCCGCGCGTTGAGTGCCGTGCGCACCCGCAGCAGCTGCTGTTCGTCCTGCATGGCCACCGGGTAGTAGCTGAAATTGAGCTGGCTGTCGGGTTCGGCCTGCTGCAGATCGACGTAGTGCTCCAGTCGCGAGGTGTAGCGGTGGGCGATTTCCGCGCGCTCTTCGAGAATGTTCTCGATGTTGTCGAGGATGCACAGCCCCATGGCGGCCGAGAACTCGTTGAGCTTGGCGTTGATGCCGATGCCGTCGATCTTGTCCACGTCGGCGATGCCGAAGTTGCACAGCAGGTAGACGCGCCGCGCGAGCTCGTCGTCATTGGTGATGATCGCGCCACCCTCGATGGTGTGAAACAGCTTGGTGGCATGGAAACTCAGGGTGCTGATGTCGCCGCGATTGAGTACCGACTGGCCGGCATGGCGCACGGCGAACGCATGGGCGCCGTCGTAGACCACCTTCAGGTTGTGTCTCTGGGCGATCCGGTCGATGGCGTCCACGGCACAGGGATTACCGAACACGTGGGTGCCGACGATCGCCGAGGTGTTTTCGTCGATGCAGCGCTCGATGTTGTCCGGCGAGATGTTCCAGGTGATCGGATCGATATCGGCGAATACCGGGCAAATGCCTTCCCACTGCAGGGAACTGGTCGTGGCGACGAAACTGAAGGGTGTCGTCACGGCATTGCCGGTCAGGCCCAGCGCGCGGTAGGCAACCTGCAGCGCCAGCGTGCCGTTGTTGGTCAGAATGATGTGCTTGACGCCCAGATACTCCTTGAGGCGTTCCTGCAGTTCGGTCACCAGCGGGCCATGATTGGTGAGCCAGCCGCGCGAGTAGATGCCCTCGACATAGCGCTGGAACTTGTCGATATCACCCAGGTAAGTCTTGGTTACGTTAATCATCGAAGCCTCCATGTCTGCGTTGAATCGATCTTTGGCCAGGTGACTTCAAGGCTGGCGAGGTGTGGTTTCGGAAGCTGCAATGTTGGTCCGCGCGCTGCGGCGGGCGGCACGACGCTGGTTGAGGCCGAGAATCATCCGGGTGGCGGTGCTTCCGCTGTGCGGATCGCCGTAATGGAGAATCGCGGTGGCGCGCTTGAGATTCGGGCTGCAGGGCTGGTTGGCATGCAGGGTGCGGTAACCCCAGAACAGATAAATGTCGCCGGGGTTGAGCTTCAGCACTCGGGGCTTGGCCCAGCCGCGTTCGATGGCCTGGGAGGTCAGCCAGCGACTCACGCGGTTCTGCACCAGCGACTTCTCGATGACGTTGAGCACCACGTTGTCGCGGACCTTGCGCAGGTTGGGGAACAGCATCAGGTCACCGCATTCTTCGCCGTCGACCGGGATATGGATCGGGATCAGCGCGGTGACCAGGCTGGCGTCGTAGTGGAAGCAGTTGGACTCGCGCCGGCCGATGTCGCCTTGAACGCAGCGCAGCACCGGGAATATCTGATTGCTTGAGCTGGCGCGGCCAGCGGCGTGACGGTAGAGCTCGGACAGCAGTTGCTTGACGGTGGTGTCGGCCCAGAGACTTGCCAGCAGGCTCTCCGCCAGCGCCGTCTCGCCGTGATAGGCAAAGTACTCGCCGGGGTGACGTGCGGCGCGGCTGTCGGTGAAGTCGCGCAGCTGAGCCAGTTCGGCGGCGCTCAGGGCGTTTTCCAGCCTGGCGTAGCCGTGCATATCCATTTCCCGGGCGATGTCTCGGACGTGCTCTGGAGTGAAATCGGACAAAATGGGCATTCAGTTACACCTCGATGGGTTGAGAGGCGAAAAACCAAAAGCGATACGGCTGCCTGGTGTGTTGTTCGGCTTGCTGTTCGGGCACGCTACCGCCCGAATCGCTTCGATCCAGGCGCTTGCATCGATTCATCGTCGCAACCCACGTGCTTCCCTGAATTGGCACTGCAGAGCCTTGCGCCAGGCAAAGCTACCGCCATACCGAACACATTCGGTAATTCGAAATTTCAGGGAGTCAACGGACATCCGTCGGTACGTATAAGCACCGCGGATACAACTAACGTTATGGGTACAACGGAAAGGGTCACAGCGGACAACTACCTGCGCATTGCTCTTCGGCAGTGGCGTACAGGCCAGGAGGTGTCTGACACGCATATATATTGGTGGCGGCTGCGTTTCTGTCAAATTATTTCGTCAGCTTTCTGTTAAATTTTTGATAAATGGTGAGGGTGATTTTATAACTCATTGATTTTAAAGGGTGTCAAAAAAACATCGAGATGAGCAGAGCGCGCAATTGACGGTTTTCAGGCGGTTTTACAGGACAGCGCACAGTTGGCCGGTTCCGCCAGGCAGCCGCTTAGTTTATTTATCAATGCGCGCCGGATGAGCATTACATTCGCAGACAGCGTATTCGACAAAGATTCCTGAGTTGTCCGGGCGGGCGGCATGAGTGAATTAACCAGCGTCGGACATTTTTCCGGTGAACCCTGAACGGGTTTAACCCGTGAGTCGAGAATAACTTGGGGCGATGTGCCGCTGTGCGTATGCGATGCAAGCTGTACGGTTGCCCCTGTTGGGCAGGTGTTCCATTATCTGATCGGTCCCAGGACCAATTCCGGGTTAGCAGGAGTCTCGATGAATACACAATCCAGTGGCGGTGCCTTGACAGCCGAGCGTGTGGCGAAAACGCGCGCGCTCATGAGTCGGGAGAGGATCGACGCGTTTCTCGTGCCGTCGGCCGATCCTCATCTTTCGGAGTACCTGCCCGGCTACTGGCAGGGGCGTCAATGGTTGTCGGGGTTCCATGGCTCGGTCGGGACTCTGGTCATCACCCGCGACTTTGCCGGACTCTGGGCGGACAGCCGCTATTGGGAGCAGGCGACTCGTGAACTGGCCGGCAGCGGCATCGAGCTGGTCAAACTGATGCCCGGCCAGCCGGGCCCGCTGGAGTGGTTGGCGAGCAAAGCCACGGCGGACACGGTGGTAGCGGTGGACGGCACGGTGTTGGCGGTCGCCTCTTCACGGACGCTGGCCAGTGAGCTGTATGCGCGAGGCGCCCGGCTGCGCACGGATATGGACTTGCTCAACGAGCTATGGGTCGACCGTCCGGCCTTGCCGCTCAATCCGGTTTACGAGCATCGTGCGCCCCAGGCGTCCGTGTCCCGGGTGGAAAAGCTGGCGCGCTTGCGCAAGGTCATGGCCGAACGCGATGCGGACTGGCATTTCCTCGCGACCCTCGACGACATTGCATGGCTGTTCAACCTGCGCGGGTCGGACGTCTCGTACAACCCGGTCTTTCTGTCCTTTGCCTTGATCGGTCCGCACAGTGTCACCCTCTATGTCGATTCCAGAAAGATCGATGAGCAGCTGCGCCGCAGCCTGGAGCAGGACGGCGTGGTGGTGCTGGAGTACACGCAGATTGGCGCCGCGTTGCGCGAGGTACCGGGCAGCGCGCGCATGCTGGTCGATCCGGCGCGTGTGACCTGCGGCCTGCTGGATTACCTGGACAGTGAAGTGACCCTGTTGGAAGGGCTCAACCCGACCACGCTGTTCAAATCCTGCAAGACTGAAACCGACGCCGCGCACATTCGCCAGGCGATGGAGCAGGACGGCGCCGCGCTGTGCGAGTTTTTCGCCTGGCTGGACGGCGCTCTGGGAACCGAATCGATCAGCGAACTGACCATCGATGAAAAACTGACCCGGGAGCGTCAACGCCGGCCCGGCTACGTGTCGCCCAGTTTCGCGACCATCGCCGGGTTCAACGCCAATGGCGCCATGCCGCACTACCGCGCAACCGAAGCGGAGCATGCGCTGATCGAGGGCGATGGCCTGTTGCTGATCGATTCGGGCGGACAGTATCTGGGGGGAACGACCGACATTACGCGAATGGTCGCTGTCGGCAATCCGAGCGTGGAACAGAAGGGGGACTGTACGCGGGTGCTCAAAGGCTTGATCGCATTGTCCCGGGCCCGCTTTCCGACGGGGATACTCTCGCCGTTGCTGGATGCCATCGCCCGCGCGCCGATCTGGGCAGAAGGGGTGAACTATGGACATGGCACCGGCCACGGCGTCGGCTATTTCCTGAACGTGCACGAGGGGCCGCAAGTGATCGCCTATCAGGCGGCGCCGGCGCCTCAGACGGCCATGCAGCCGGGCATGATCACTTCGATCGAGCCGGGGACTTACCGGCCGGGGCGGTGGGGAGTGCGAATCGAAAACCTGGTGATCAATCAGCCGGCGGAGAAGACCGAGTTCGGCGACTTCCTCAAATTCGAGACTTTGACACTGTGCCCGATCGACACACGTTGCCTCGACGTTTCGCTGCTCAACGAGCAAGAGCGCAGTTGGCTCAACGACTATCACGGACACGTGAGAGAACGCCTGACTCCGTTGCTGGAAGGCCAGGCGCTGCGGTGGTTGCAGGACAGGACCGCGCCAGTCTGAAATAACGATGTAGTGCTGACGACCCGCAGCCCTAGGGCTGCGGTGCGTTTTCAGCGCCGGGCGCGCCTTTGCGGCAGACAATGATCATGCTTCGGCTGGTATAGCCTGCCGGATTAAGGCCGAACGGATAATCACCCGGCTCTTCCACGGCATCGCCGGATTTGGCGATCACCTTGTAGCGGCGCGACTCGCAGGCGCTCGACGCCAGGGTATAGCATTTGCTCCAGGAAGACGTCAGACCGGAGCAGTTGATGTGAACGCCGCGCTTGCCTTGCTGGATGGGTTTGGCCGTCGCGGCACAGCCCACGAGGCCCAGAACCACCATTGCAATAAAGATGTGCTTCATTCTTTTCCTTAGCTGGCAAATCAGTGCCACGCCATAATTCTTTCATCCATACATCATGCAACGGCTGTATCCGCTGTTCTCCCGATAAGGATAAGCCTGTGTTAAACATGGCCCAACCGGGTGACAAATGCTAGCCCCTTGTTCACTCCAAGAGACTGACCGGTCAGTCAGCAGGCATCAGTTGTGACTGAGGCGGCGCGCTCAGCGTGGTGCCGATCGACGCCACTATGATGGCTGTGATTGCCACCCACTGGGTGAGGCTCAGCACCTCCTGAAGAAACACGAGGCCCGAGAGCGCTGCGAAGACCGGTTCCAGGCTGGCCAGCATTCCAAAGGTCCGGGCGGGCATGCGCGTCAGCGCGATCATTTCCAGGCTGTAGGGAAGGGCGGTGGACAATATCGCCACGCCGATGGCGGCCGGAATCAGCGACAGGTCGAACAGGGCGGGGCCGGCGTGGACCAGTCCGATGGGAGCGATGAAGACGGCGGCGATCAGAACGCCTAGCGCGGCGGTCTGCACGCCGTGGTCGGCGCCGGCCTTCTGGCCAAACAGAATATACGCAGCCCAGCACACCCCGGCACCCAACGCATAGGCGGCACCTGTCAGGTCCAGCGGCGTGTCGGAGGCGCCGGTGGGAATCAACAGGATCAACCCTGTCGCCGCGAGCACGATCCAGACGAAATCGATCGCTTTGCGGGAGGCGGCCAGCGCGACTGCCAGCGGACCTGTGAACTCCAGCGCGACAGCGATACCCAGCGGGACTGTTCGCAACGACATATAGAAGAGGAAGTTCATGGCGCCCAGCGCAATACCATAGATAACGAGCGAGCGTAGGGATCCCGCCGTAAGACGAACTCGCCATGGCCTGAGAATGGCAAGCATGATCAGGCTGGCAAATACCAGCCTCAGAGTCGTCGTGCCCTGGGCACCCACGAGGGGGAAAAGGCCTTTGGCGAGTGAGGCGCCGCTCTGGATGGATGCCATGGCAATGATCAGCAGAAATAGCGGAAACATCAGTGAAGTGGGTGAGCGAGTCGAAATAGCCATGGTGAAGACGTCCAGTTGACAAAAGGCACAGCCCGGAAGCCGACGGGCATCCGCGATGGGCAATATACTGCACATTAACGGGTCGCCCATATAGGGGGAGGGGTGCGAATCAGGCTTTTGCACACAAATTGAAATAAAGGGTTGACGTGCCTCTCAATGTCTCTATAATTCGCCCCACTTCCGGCGCAGACGGAAACGAAAAAGCCTTCTGATTCAATGAGTTACAAGGTTTTGAAGTGAAGTCAGCGAAGAAGCAGCGTCGATCCG
>NZ_JBAJGT010000025.1:0-26789 GCF_036706555.1 Pseudomonas sp. JDS28PS106
GCAGGTCGGAGGTCAGTTCGGTGCCGTCGACGATGATCCGGCCCTGCTGGTGTTCTTCCAGACGGTTCAGGCAGCGAATGGTGGTCGACTTGCCCGAGCCGGACGGACCGCACAGCACGATACGCTCGCCCTGGCGCACGTTCAGGTTGATGTCCTTGAGCACGTGGAACTGGCCGTACCACTTGTGGACGCCTTCCATGCGGATCATGCCTTCTGCGCCCAGGGCCTGGGCGTTGGCTGGTTTCATGGCGATGCTCCTCTCGTCAGTGCAGGACGCTTTGCAGAAATTCACGAGTCCGGCTGTGTTGCGGCGCGGAGAATATCTGCGACGGCGGCCCCATCTCGACAATCTTGCCGCCGTCGAAGAACACTACCCGATCGGCGACTTCCCGGGCGAAACCCATCTCGTGGGTCACCACGATCATCGTCATTCCCTCCGCCGCCAGGCCTTTCATGACCGCCAGTACGTCACCGACAGTTTCCGGGTCCAGCGCCGAAGTCGGCTCGTCGAACAGCAACAGCCGCGGCTTCATCGCCAGCGCGCGGACGATCGCCACCCGCTGCTGCTGACCGCCGGAGAGCTCGGACGGGTACCCATCGGCCTTGTGCCGCAGGCCGACCCGGTCGAGCAGCGCCAGTGCGTTGCTTTCGGCTTCGGCACGGGTGGCGCGCTTGAGCTTGACCGGCGCCAGCGTCATGTTGGCCATGACGCTCATGTGCGGGAACAGCGTGTAGTCCTGAAACACCATGCCCACTTCTTCGCGCAAGCGCGCCAGCGCCTTTCGGTCGCCGGCCTTGACCGACTCGCCGCCATCGATGACCACGCTGCCGGCCGAGGGCTCTTCGAGGCTGTTGAGACAGCGGATGAAAGTGGATTTGCCTGAGCCGCTGGGACCGATGATCACCACCACTTCGCCTTCGCGCACGTCCAGGTCCACCCCCTTGATGACCGGGTGCTGACCGAACGTCTTGTGCAGACCGCGCACGGTCAGCAGGGTCTTGCTCGCAGGCGTTCTCATAGGCCGGCCGTGGCGCGGGTCAGCGCCTGGAGCCGCTGGTTGGCGGCCTCCACACGTTCGCGACGCGCCTGACTGGCCTGGCGCTCGCCGGCTAGCCGTTGCCCGGCGCGCAGCAGGCTGGGTTGCAGGGAAGCGAGCGATGGCCCGCCAGCCGATGTACGACCCTGCACGTTGGCGGTCGGGTCAAGGCAGTCACGGACTTTGTCTGCCGGCAGGTTCAGGGCATGGCCCAATTGTTCAACGGCGCAGGCATCGACCATGGCCGTGTCGATGCGGTGCGCGGGAAGTCCGGCGTCCATGGCCATGCGCACGGCGCCGCCGACCACATGATGGGCCTCGCGAAACGACAGGTTGGCCTCGCGCACGATCAGGTCGGCGAGACCCGTCGCGGTGGAGAAATCCTCCCCGGCGCGCTTGATGGCAAGTTCGGCGTTAGGCCTGGCGGTGCGCAACACCAGATTCAGCAGCTTGAGGCAGCGCAGGCTCTCCTCTGCCGCCTCCCAGAATCCGCGGGTGCCCTCGCGGTTGGCATCGCCGGTGTGGGAGAAATTGGTGCCCTTGATGGTAACGCTGGCCCCCATCAACAACCCGACGATATGGCCGGTGCGGCCCTTGAGGTATTCGAGCACCGTCGGGTTCTTCTTTTGCGGCATGATGCTGGAGGTGGCGGCAACGCTGTCGGGAAAGTCGATCAGGTTGAACTCGTGGGTACTCCAGACAAAATAGTCCTGCGCCACGCGGCTCCAGAACACCGACAGCAGGCTCAGGTGCGAGAGGCTTTCGATGATGAAATCCCGTGAACCGACGGCGTCCAGCGCGTTGTCCAGATAGCCGTCGAAGCCCAGCAATTCGGCGGTGCGCGCCCGGTCTATGTCGAACGGCGTGCCGGCGAAAGCGGCCGCGCCCATCGGGCTCTGGTTCATGCCTTCCAGTGTCTGGGTCAGACGCCGGCAATCGCGTTCCAAAGCTTGCTCCACCGCCGATAGGTAGTAGCCGTAGGTGATCGGTTGCGCCGGTTGCAGGTGGGTATAGCCCGGCATGACGACCTCGGCGTAGCACTCGGCATTGTCGATGGCGGTCTGACGGACCTGGATCAGCTCGTCGATCAGGTCCATCAGCACTTCCCGGCAACGCAGGCGGTCGACCGTCGCCAGAATGTCGTTGCGGCTGCGACCGGTATGCAGCCGGCCGCCTATGTCGGTGCCGATATGGCCGATCAGGTGGGCTTCGTAGTTGAAATACGCATCCTCGCGGGAAGGATCGAGGGCGACCTCGCCGGGTCCCGCCGCTTCCATGTCCAGCACGCCTCTGGCCAGCACGGCCGCGTGCTTGTCCTCGATCAGGCCCTGTTCGGCCAGCATGACGATGTGCGCCTTGTTGATGTTGCCCAGCGTGTCGAATCCTTCGGCGAACCCTTGCAGCCGAGGACGGTAGATGTACTCGTTGACTTCCGGGGCGGTAGTTTCCTTCAGGCGCCGGCTGACTTTGGATTCTTGCATGTTGAAACCTCTTCAATGGTTGCACGCGTCACCGGGCGAGCCAGACGACGTTCGAGATAACGGCTGAGCCAGCTCAGCAGCGAACAGATTACGAAGTACACCAGCAGCACCAAGCCGTAGACGGTGAACGCGGGGCTGACGCCGCTCATGACGGTGTCGCGCTCGATGATGATCTGGCCGACCTTGAGAAACTCGCTGACGCCTACCAGCGCGCCCAGCGAAGTGGCCTGCACCAGCATGGTGAGCAGACCGGTATAGGCCGGAAGAATGGCGCGCATCGACTGCGGCGCGATCACATGCAGATAGATCTGCCATGGCCGCAGGCCCAGCGCCCAGGCGCTCTTCCACTGGTGGCGGGCCACCGATTCCAGGCCGCCACGGACGATCTCGATACCGTTGGCGCTGCCCCACAGGGTCAGGCCGGTGGTCACCGCAGCGAACGGGCTCAAATCCAGACCCAACATCGGAGCGCCGAAGAAGATGAAGAACACGTTGACGATCAGCGGGATCGAGCGGAACAGCTCGACATAGGCATGAATCGTCCACCACAGCACGCGGTTCTTGACCGTTGCCAGCACTCCCAGCACGGTCGAGATCAGCGTGGTGAACGACAGGATCACCAGCGCCAGGCGCAGGGTCATCCACAAACCCTTGGTGACGAACGCCCAGTTTTCGATCAGAAAGTTCATGCTTGCCTCACTGCTGGAAAGGTCGTTGCAAATGAGCCGAGAGACGGCCCGTCAACAGCGCCAGAATCCCTACCAGCACCAGGTAGATCACGCAGATCGCACTGAACATCTCGATGGCGCGGAAATCCGTGGCGATGCGGTCGACCGCCACGAAGGTCAGTTCGGCCAGACCGATGGCCTGCAGGTAGGAGGAGTTCTTGAGCAGCGAGATCGCGGTGTTGAGCATCGCCGGCAGACTGGTGCGCAAAGCGATTGGCAAGGCGACCAGACGGAAATACTGGCCGGGCTTGAGGCTCAGCGCCATGCTGGCTTCGCGCATGCCGTGCTCTACGGTGGCCAGACCGCCGCGTACGTTCTCCACCTGATACGCCCCGGCCCACAACGACAGACACAGCACGCCCGACCAGAACAGCGACAACTCCAGCCCCACTGCCGGCAGCCCGTAAAAGATGAAGAACAGCTGGACCAGGATCGGCGTGTTGCGGATCAGTTCCACATACAGCGCCACGCATTGCGCCAGTACCGGCACTTCCATGACACGGGCGGCGCCGCCCAGCACGCCGATCAGCAACGAGCAGGCAATGGCAAGCGCCGTCACCCGCAGCGTCATCCACACGCCGTCCAGCAACGCGGGCCATTGGCCCAGCAGGTAGTTGAAGTCGAAATCCATGAGCGATGCCCGATCAGAGAGCTTCGGCAGGTTTTGCCTGCTCGAAGACGCTGATGTAGTAGCTCTGGATGTTCTGCGGCACGAACTGCTCGATCCAGCCACGGAACAGCTTCTCGTCATGCATGCGCGCCACCGCGGCGCTCAGGTAGTCGCGCCACTGTTCTTCGTTCTTGCGCACGCCGATGGCGGCATCGGAGATCTGGAACGGCTCGTTGAGCAGCCGTGCGTCCTTGTCGTTGTCGGCAACCACCACCAGGGTCGCGGCATCGTGGGTATAGGCGTCGGCGCGGCCCTGACGGAACGTCTGCAGCGCGTCGGCTGCGCTGTTCATGCGCAACGTCTTGACCTCGGGCATATGGTCCTCGAACCACTTCGCCTGGACCGAGCCCTTGAGCGTGGCAAGGGTCTTGCCCTTGAGGTCGGTGATCTTCTGCACCGGGCTGTCCTTCTTCACCACCACGTCGCTGGCGCCCCAGCGGTAAGGCGTGCTGAAGTCGATGACGCGCAGCCGTTCCGGGGTCACACCCAAGGTCGCGATCAGGAAATCGACCTTGCGCCCCAGCAGTTGCGGCACCCGGTTCTCGGCGGTGACACAGGTGAACGACACCTTGTCCTTCGAACCGAGCGCCCACAGCGCGACCTGTTTGGCCATCTCTACTTCGACGCCCGCGAACTGTCCGGAATTATCCTGAAAGCCGTACGGCGGCTGGTCGCAACGGACACCGGCCCGCAGTTGACCGGCCTCCTTGATCTGCTCGGGAACCGCGGGAAGCTCGGCCGCCCGGGCCTGGACAGTCGTCAGGGCCAGGCATGAAAAAGCCAGCGCGGAGCCGAGGAATTTGAACGAAAACGACATGCTTGCCTCCTGGTTACATAGCAGCACCGCCAGACGCTGCGCGCCGGACGACACCATGAAATACAAGGGCAGAAATGAGATAAGGTGCGGCGTTTTTTTATGCTTATGACTGCCGTATGCTCGATAGCATCGCGTTCCGTCTGGTGCGGCGACGTCGATGTGAAACAGTTATAAAGCCTGTTTCCCATGCGAACAAATGACAATTCGTCTGTCTCCCATACCGTTTTGATATGGCCTTTTATGAATTTCAAACAGGTCGAAGCCTTCCGCGCGGTAATGCTCAGCGGCTCCATGACGGCTGAGGCGGAGTCTCTGCACACCTCGCAACCCAACATCAGCCGGCTGATCGCGCAGCTGGAACGCAGCAGCGGTTTCAAGCTGTTCGAGCGTGTCGCGGGACGCCTGTTGGCTACCGATGAAGGCGCTGCGTTGTTCGAGGATGTCGAGCGAGCCTTCGTGGGCTTGCACAGCCTGGAGCAGTCGGCGCACAACATCCGGCGTGGCGGGACCGGCCGATTGCGCATCGGCGCAGTGCCGTCGTTGACGCTGACCATCCTGCCCAGGGTGATCCAGCGCTTTCGCCAGCAGAATCCCGATGTGGCGATCTCGATTCACACCAATGACTCGCCCACGGTCGCGCACTGGGCGGCATCACGATTCTGCGATATCGGCCTGGCGTCCTATGTGGGCGAAGAAATGCCGGGCGTGGACAGCAAGGTCATCTGCGATCTGCCTGGCGTCTGCGTGTTTCCCAAGGGCCACGCGCTGAGCCGGCTCGAGTCGGTGCAGGCCGAGGATCTCAAGGGCGAGGAATTCATTTCCCTGTCGCAGAACGACGGCTCGCGCCTGCGCATCGACCGGGCGTTTCCCGACGACAAGGCGTATCGCAAACTGAATCTGGAAACCCACCACGCGGCAACGGTATGCGCGCTGGTCGGGCTTGGGCTGGGCGTGAGCATCGTGAGCCCGCTGGTGGCTCACGAGTATCGGCATACCGGGATCGAAACCCGACCTTTCATACCGCAGATCCGTTTCTGGACCTACCTGCTGGTGCCGGCGGACCGGCCTCAGAGCCTGCTGTCACAGCGCTTTGCGGCGTTGATCGAGGAGATGCTTGGCGAGGCGGCCGTTCAATTGCAGTGATCAGCGCGGCGGCCTCGCCAGCAAGCTGGCTCCTACGCAGAAACATGTAGGAGCCAGCGGGCGGCGATCCGTCTTGCTGGCGATATACCGATCTTTCAGCTACTTCGGCGCAATAGCGCCATCAACCAGCACCTGCGCCTCGGCCACCAGACGCTTGAGGTGATCTTCGCCGATGAAGCTTTCGGCGTAGATCTTGTAGATGTCCTCGGTGCCCGACGGCCGAGCGGCGAACCAGCCGTTTTCGGTCATGACTTTCACGCCACCGAACGACTGGTCATTGCCAGGCGCCTTGCTCAACACGTTCTGGATCGGCTCGCCGGCCAGTTCGGTAGAGGTGACCTGCTCGGGCGACAGCTTGCTCAGCAGAGCCTTCTGCTGCGGGTTGGCCTTGGCGTCGACGCGTGTGGAGAAAGGTTCGCCCAATTCGGCAGTCAGCGCGCGGTAGATTTCGCTCGGATCGCGATCTTTGCGCGCAGTGATTTCGGCTGCCAGCAATGCCGGAATCAAGCCGTCCTTGTCGGTGGTCCAGACCGAGCCGTCGCGACGCAGGAAGGAGGCGCCAGCGCTTTCCTCGCCGCCAAAGCCCAGCGAGCCGTCGAACAGACCGTCGGCGAAGTATTTGAAGCCCACGGGCACTTCGTACAGGCGACGGCCCAGACGCGCAGTCACGCGGTCGATCATGCCGCTGCTGACCACGGTCTTGCCCACGGCCGCATCGGCGCGCCATTCGGGACGGTTCTGGAACAGATAGTCGATCGACACCGCCAGGTAGCTGTTGGGCGTCATCAGGCCGCCTGTCGGCGTCACGATCCCGTGCCGGTCGTGGTCGGGGTCACAGGCAAACGCCACCTGGTAGCGATCCTTGAGGCCGATCAGGCTTTGCATCGCGTGGCTGGAGGATGGGTCCATGCGGATCTGACCGTCCCAGTCGACGCTCATGAAGCGGAATGTCGCGTCGACGAACGGGTTGACCACGTCCAGGTTGAGGCCGTAGTGCTCGCCGATCGCCTCCCAGTAGCGCACGCCCGCGCCGCCCAGCGGATCGACGCCCAGACGCAGGCCGGCCCCGCGAATGGCGTCCAGATCGATAACGCTCTTGAGGTCGGCGACATAGGTATTGACGTAGTCATGGCGGTGAGTGGTGTCGGCACGCAGGGCCTTTTCATGGCTGATGCGCGAAACGCCCAGGACCTTCTCGGCCAACAGCTCATTGGCCTTGGTCTCGATCCACTTGGTGACGTCGCTGTCCGCCGGGCCGCCGTTGGGAGGGTTGTACTTGAAGCCACCACTCTGCGGCGGGTTATGGGACGGGGTAATGACAATGCCGTCAGCCAGCCCGGAGGTGCGGCCGCGGTTGTAGCAGATGATGGCATGGGACACGGCAGGCGTCGGGGTGTACTCGTCGCCTTCGGAGATCATCACCTGAACGCCATTGGCCGCCAGCACTTCGAGCGCGGTCGCCGCAGCGGGCGTGGACAATGCGTGGGTATCGGCGCCCAGGAACAGCGGACCGTCGATGCCCTTGCTCTGGCGATACAGACAGATGGCCTGGCTGATTGCCAGGACGTGCCATTCGTTGAAGCTCAGCTCGGTGGACGTGCCACGGTGGCCGGACGTACCGAACGCCACGCGCTGGGTGGCGACCGAGGCGTCAGGCTGGCCCGTATAGTAAGCCGTGACCAGACGCGGGATATCGACCAGCAACTGTGCGGGTGCCAGCTTGCCGGCGAGTGGACTGAGACTCATACAACCTCCATGGAGAAAACGGACTGCGAAAAAGAAAAAAAGCCGAGCCGAGGGACGAAGCACGGCGCCGGTCGAACGAGTGCGTGGCAGTTTACTGGCGATTCGACAGTCCTGCTCGGCTATCGATCCCTAAGTCTCTGATTGAACGGGACGCCACCACTGCGGGAGCAGTTGCTGTACCTTGCGGTCCGCAAAGCGATCGTCGATCAGCATGACCACGCCGCGGTCGGTCTGGCTGCGAATCACCCGGCCAGCTGCCTGGACAACCTTCTGCAGGCCCGGAAACAGATAGGTGTAATCGTAGCCCGCACCGAACAGGCCGGCCATGCGCTGCTTGAACTGCTCGTTGACCGGGTTGAGCTGTGGCAGGCCAAGGGTGGCGATGAACGCGCCGATCAGCCGTGCGCCGGGCAAATCGATGCCTTCGCCAAACGCGCCGCCCAGCACTGCGAAACCGATGCCCTGATTGTCTGGCGTAAAGCGATCGAGGAATGCCTGGCGCTCGCCTTCGCTCATTCCCCGCGCCTGCTGCCACAGCGCGATATCGGGGTGTTCGCGTTGCATCAGTTCGACGACCTGTTGCAGATAGTCGAAGCTGCTGAAAAACGCCAGGTAATTGCCGGGCCGCTGCTTGAACGCATCAGCCATCAAGGCCACGATGGGCGCCAGCGATGCCTGCCGGTGATTGAAGCGGGTCGACACCCGGCTCACGATGCGCACGTCCAGTTGCTCATGATGAAACGGCGACTCGACATCGATCCAGGCCGTATCGGTCGGCAGGCCCAATAGATCCGCATAGTACTGCCGAGGATTGAGCGTGGCGGAGAACAGCACCGTGGTGCGCGCCGCCTTGAGCCGGGGCTGGATGAAACCTGCCGGCACCACATTGCGCAGCGTCAGGCGCGAGACGCTGCGCCCTCGCCCGGCCTCGCGCTTGGCAATGTCGAAAATGAACTGCTCATCGAACAGCTCGGCGATCCGCACGAAACCGATGGCGTCGAACCAGAAGTTCTGCAGACCTCCATCGCCTCCATGCGGCTGCTCGTTGAAATAGTCTCCCAGGGCGGTCACGCACAGGTTGAGATGCTCGACGAATTTTGCCGGGACCTGACTGTAGGCCTGGTACGGCGCGACCTGCTCCTTGTGCAGCGCATTCCACTGCCGGCTCAGGCGCTGCAAGGGTTGCTTCAGAATCTCCGGGGCGGTTTGACGAAGCTCGTTGAGCCGGTATTGATCGATGCTTGCGCTGTACATGTGCCGGGCGCGCTCGACCATGTTGTGCGCCTCGTCCACCAGCACCGCCACGCGCCACTGATTGAGCTGCGAGAGGCCGAACAGCAAGGCGCTGAGGTCGAAATAATAGTTGTAGTCGCCGATGACCACATCGGACCAGCGTGCCAGCTCCTGGCCCAGGTAATACGGACAGATACCGTGCGCCAGGGCAATCTCCCGGACCTGCGCCTGGCCCAGTTTCGAACGCTGCACCGCAGCCAGGCGCGCCGCCGGCAAGCGCTCGTAAAAGCCTTTCGCCAGCGGGCAGGAATCGCCATGGCAGGCTTTATCGAGATGTTCGCAGGCTTTGTCCCGGGCAACCAGCTCCAGCACCCGCAGGCGCAGGTCCGGCGCGCTGTCGCCGATTACCGAGAGTGCATCCAGGGCAAGCTTGCGCCCTGGCGTCTTGGCGGTCAGAAAGAAGATCTTGTCCAGTTTCTGTCCGGGTCGGGCCTTGAGCAGCGGAAACAGCGTGCCGATGGTCTTGCCGATGCCGGTTGGGGCCTGAGCCATCAGGCAACGGCCAGTGCTGGCCGCCTTGTAGACCGCTTCGGCCAGGGGGCGCTGACCGGTTCGAAATGCAGGGTGAGGAAACGCCAGCCGCGAGAGGCCTTCGTCCAGCTCGCGGCGATGGCGCAGCTCTTGCTCGGCCCAGTCGAGGAACACCGCGCACTGCCGGTCAAAGAACTCGCCCAGCGCCTCGGCGCTGAAACGCTCGTGCAACACGGTCTCGCGCTCGGTAACGATATTGAAATACACCAGGGCCAGGGTGATTTCGCTCAGCTGCGCCTGTTGACACAACAACCAGCCGTACACTTTCGCCTGAGCCCAGTGCAGCTGCCGGTGGTTGTCGGGAATGGCCTCGAAATCGCCTCGATAGGTCTTCACTTCTTCGAGCCGGTTGCAGGTGGCGTCGTAGCCGTCCGCCCGGCCGCGTACCGTCAGGTTGCGGTAGTCCCCGCTCAGCGAAACCTCGCTGCGGTAGCCCTGGCCGCGGCGCGAGGCCACGATGCGGTGCCCGGCAATGCCCTCCTGAGCCGTGGGTGACGGCGTGAAACGCAGGTCGAGGTCGCCGGTCTTGGCCGTGAATTCACACAGTGCCCGCACGGCGACGACGTAGCGGTCGGGCGCCAAGGCGCTTTCGTCGACACCCTCGGCAGGCGGCGTCGATTCGGCAATTGCGGATACGGGAGAAGTCACTGCGCGGAATAGCCATGAGGGTGAGGCACTGGATGGGCGTACAGATATCAGGCCAGGCGCAGGCTGGCAAATATATTTGGATCGACGGCCGCCCTGAGACGGCCGCCAGACGGGCTGCTAAGAGGGTGTTTACAAAATAGGCGAGCGAAGGCAAGACAAGGCGAAATCGGTCGAAAAAGCGGAGTTTACATACAGCAAATGAGCATTTTGAGACCGATTTCAACGCCGTATTGCCGAGCGCAGCCATTTCGTCAACACCCTCTAAGGGTCAGCGCCCCGACATCACCTCAACGATGGGCTGTCCGCTCTGAGGATCAAGGGTACGGATTCGCGCCTTGTCCGGATCCGCGGCGCGAATCCGGGCAATGATCGAACGCTCATCGGCAAAGTCCACCCGCGCCTTGCGGTAGAGACTCTGCACGCCCTCAAGACTCAGTCCGCTGATATCGGTCAGCCATTGCAGCACCTGCTCCGGCGCTCCGCCGCCTTGCAGCGCCCTGTGCAGATCCGGCAGCGCGACCAGCATGCCCGGATGGCAGCGCCGCAGGAACGGCTCCAGATCACGCCCTTCATCGACAAAGGGCGACATGAGCATGCAGACCAGTTGCGGTTCGCCCAAGCCATATCCTTCCTGAGCAAAACCCGCCGCCAACTGACGCCGTGCCTCGATGCGCTCGTCTCCTTGCCAGGCGGCCATTGCCTGATCGATCAGCCGCTGTGGCATCTGTTTGCGGCGCATCAGCAGCTTTGCCAGTTGCAAATACTCGGCGATACCGTCCGCGTACCGGCGCTGCTGAACATGTTGAGCTCTCAACCCACGCAGGTGCGCCATCAGCAAGGGGTTGGCGCAATCGGATTCGCTGAAGCTGAACGCCAGCTCGTCGAAGCGAAAACCGAGAAACTCGGTCAGCAGATTCCAGTGCTCCTCGACTCTGCAGCTGACCAGATCGGCAATGGGGATCAGGGCGGGCGCGGCAGCCTTGCCGCCGGACGGCAACGGGCGTTGAGCCTGCTCCTGCGGGTCGCTGCCATACAGTTCCTGATTCCGTGCCTGACCAAGGCCCTCGATCAGACGCAGGGCAGCACCCAGGCTCTGGGTAGCCCAGGGTCCGCCGCCCTGCCCGCTGGTCTGCGCCAGCCGCGCCAGCCAGCCGCCGTAACGTTTCTGCTCGCGACGCGAATCGCCGCTGACCAGTGCATCCACGCCGCCGCCCGCAGCCGCGGCGCGGGTCACGAAGTCGCCCAGGTTCAGGTAGCAGCTATGACAAAAGGTGCTGCGACTGTCGCCCCCCGACAGATGACCGGCGATGAGCATGTCCGAGCGGTTCTGTTCGCGACCGGCGCTGGAGAACGGCAGGTCCGGCTCGAACGGCTGGGTGTACTGATTGTCGATCACCAGCATTTCGACACGTGGATCGTCATACAGAAACAGCGCGGCGTAGCAGCGGTGGATATTGTCCATGACCGCCGGAGTGATGCCGGCATGGCGCATCGTGGCGACACGCAGGTGGAACGTACCTGGCGCGCGGCAGGCGATGCTCAACTGGGCGGCCCGCATGAAAGCCAGCGTATAGGCGCTGTCCTTGCCGCCGCCGAAGGCCACCAGCGCCTTGAAGCTGGACACTTGCTCGATGCCGCCCGCCGCGACAATCAGCCGCTGGATCAGCAACTGCAACGCGGTGCGCTCGGCGCGGGTGAAATAACCCAGCAAGCGCTGCAGCACCTGCTGGTACACGTAGTTCATCGCCTGCTCATGAATAGTGCTCATCGTTGCCTACCCGCCCCTGACCAGACAGGCGAATACACACAGGAGCAGTTCTCATCATCGAGCTGACAGCCGGATTCATAATCGAGCATGACTCATTCCCTGAGTAATATTTACAGCTTTATTATCGGCATCCCGTCGACAATTACAATGAACAGATCCGCAAGTTGCAGTCCAACTTTTGCCAACCCGTTCATGAAACCGCAAACACGACGTTCAGCCGTAATTCATTCTGCTACATGTACGCAAGCGGGTTCTTGGAATGGCGCGAAGCCCCTCCATAGCAGGCCTGCCGGGCGTTTCCCTGTTATCCCGGCAATACCGACCACGTACCGCTGCTCAATGACTCAAGTAAGATATATCCATATCAGTACAAAGTATCTGTCAGCCATTTTAAACAGGGTTAATCATCTGATTAAACATGCAGGCGCGCCGACAAATTGATTTCGAAACAATTTTCGATTATTCATCCGCCCATAAAAAAGCCTTCCATCGAGGAAGGCTTCCAGACGCGCGAACGATTATTCCTGGACCGGTTCCAGTTCCAGCACCGCGCGACCGCCAATCGGGCAGTTATCCATATAACGGTGAGCCTGCACGACCTGCTCAAAGGTGAAGGTGCGGGTCAGCAACGGCTTGAGCACCCGGTCGGCGGTCAATTGGTTGATCTCGCGCAGCGCCCGCTGCAGTGCCTCGGCATCCTGAACGATGGCGAGTTCCGGCTTGCCGGTGAAGTTGCTCAGGCAGTGCACATAGAACTGGATGTTCTTCTGGAAGGCCGCGCACGCCGGAAACGGCGTCTGGTTGCCGCCCTGCAGGCCATAGAGCACCAGACTGCCGCGCGGCGCCAATACATCGCCCATGATCGACATCTGCGGCCCGCCAAGCCCATCGAACACGGCATCCACGCCGCGTCCTTCAGTGAACTTGCTCACCGCCATCAACAGGTCCTGCTCTTCGGTGACCACGACCTTGTCGGCTCCCAGCGACAGCAGATACTCCCGGGCATCCTCGGTCTTGGTCGCGGCGATCACCCGCGCTCCGAGCGCCTTGCCCAACTGGACGAAGTTGGGACCTGCGCAATGACTGGCGTCGGTCACCAGCACGCTCTGACCAGGCTTGATACGCGCCAAGTCCACGTAGGCGAAGTAGGCGACCAGATAAGGCGTGTAGTGGACACTGGCCTCCACCGGCGTCAGCAGCTCCGGATAACGGGTCAGCGCGGTGCGCGGCATGACAACGACTTCGCCGTACGCCGGATGCTGATTGGCATCGGCGGCGGGAAAGCTCGCCACGCGGTCGCCGATCGACAGGTCGTCCACGCCGCTGCCCAGCGCCGTGACCACGCCTGCCATCTCGTAGCCCAGACCCGCCGGAAGACGCGCATGGGTCGGTGCAAGATTTTGCCGCCAGAGTACGTCATACCAGCTGATGCCGATGGCCTGCACACGCACCTGCACCTCGCCGGGAGCAGGCGACGCGACGGGGTGCTCTTCGATCTTGAGCACTTCGGCCGGGCCGAACTGGTGAAAACGGATCATGCGGGACATTGAGAACCTCGCCTTGGAAACCTTGATGCCATGAACTCTATCCGGGCGAAGCCGGCAACTCTATCAGTGGCTATTAATAGTCGACATGCCTGCCATCGATTGTCATGTACAGGCTGCATAACGGGTCAGACCACGCGGTGGAGCCGATGTGCGATCGGCCGCCATTGTTCGCATGTGCGCCGGACATTGCAACCGCCAGCGCGCCGCTGTTCGCCAGTGCAGCCTTTTCGTACGATGCGCAGGAATTTTTCGGTGCGCGGCGCGGCCATTTGCTCGTACTATCGCAACCTGCTTACGCACACCCATGACCCATGGCCGGGACCCTCAGTATGAACCGCAACGACCTGCGTCGCGTTGACCTCAATCTGCTCATCGTTTTCGAGACCCTGATGCATGAGCGCAGTGTCACCCGCGCCGCGGAGAAACTGTTCCTCGGACAGCCAGCGATCAGTGCGGCGCTGTCACGTCTGCGTGGCCTGTTCGACGACCCGCTGTTCGTGCGCACCGGGCGCAGCATGGAACCCACCGCTCGGGCCGCGGAAATCTTCGGCCTGCTGTCGCCGGCGCTGGACTCGATCTCCACCGCGGTCAGCCGCGCCTCGGAATTCGATCCGGCGACCAGCACCGCCGTGTTCCGCATCGGCCTTTCCGACGACGTCGAGTTCGCCTTGCTGCCCACCCTGCTCAAGCGGCTGCGCTCGGAAGCGCCAGGCATCGTGCTGGTGATCCGTCGGGTCAACTACATCCTGATGCCGGCGCTGCTGGCATCCGGTGAAATCTCGGTTGGCGTGAGCTACACGCAAGACCTGCCGGCCAACGCCAAGCGCAAGGTCTTGCGCCGCAGCAAGCCTCAGTTGCTGCGCGCCGATTCGATTCCCGGCCGCATGTCACTCGACGACTTCTGCGCCCGCCCCCACGCGCTGGTGTCTTTCGCCGGCGACCTGAGCGGCTTCATCGACGAGTACTTGCAGGAGATGGATCGCAAGCGCCACGTGGTACTGGCCGTGCCGCAGTTCAACGGGTTGGCGACCCTGCTGACCGGCACCGACATCGTCGCTACCGTCCCCGACTACGCCGCGCAAGTGCTGACCGCCGCCGGCGGCGTGCGCGCCGAAGACCTGCCGCTGGAAACCCGAACCTTCGAACTGCACATGGCGTGGCGCGGGGCGCAGGATAATGATCCGGGGGAGCGGTGGTTGCGGTCGCGGATTCAGATGTTTTTTGGGGATCCGGATAGTCTCTAGAGAAGTCGTGGGTGGCGTCAACCGCTGCTCATACGACCTTCGCTCAGCAAACCCACATTCTGATCAATACACTCCTGGATCATGCGCAAGGTGTCCTGAGTAATCAGCTGTGGGCACAACTCCTCGGCGATAGTCGAAAACCGGCTCGCCACCTCACAGATGCCGTCGATTATTCTGGCTGCAGCGGCAGGCGGCACCTCCGCTTCCTCCGCGAGACGAAGCATTTGCGTGCGGGAAATCGACAGGGCTTCTCCCATCACATCCATCTGGTGATAGCCACCGGAGCCTTCGCAGAAGGTCACGTCGTAAGCCGGCGACAGTCTCCATTGACCGTCCCGCGACATGATGTAGGCGAAGTTTTTCGGATGATCGTCTCTGTTGTTGAAGGCAACGTTGAACACAGCACGTTCAAAGGCCAGCGCCATCTCTCGCACGTCGTTGGTACACATCAGTGTTGCCCGCAGGAAGTTGACGTAGTCCAGCACACCCGGTGACTGGTAGTTTGCGCCGGTAAATGCCGCGAGGCTTTGCATGGGGATGCGCAGACCATCCTGACGGTCGAACCGTTTGCTGGCGAACGCTGCCTGTCCGTCGGGCAGACTGAAGTATTGCGTGTCAGGGGTCTCGATATCGCACAGGCGCAGGCATTCGGCATAGACCATTTCGATAGCGCATACCTCTGCATGCTCTTCCCTGGCCGGGAACTTGACCAACCAGGCTTCGAAGCCTGGCGTCACTGCTGTGGTAAACCCGCCGGTTTCGGGGTCGCGATAGACGAGAGCCTTGGGTCTTGCACCTTGGGGCGAGCCGCCCACCTGCAGCAAAGTCTGCAGAAATCCGCCGCCGTCTCCGTGCAGTACTTCCCGTACTTCGGCCGCAAGCTTTTCCAGTGGAATGTGGACTTCAGAGTTCTGCCCTTCGGGCGCCACGGGTTCGAAGGTCATGGCACCCATCGCATGGTCACCTATGTAGGTCAGCCGTTCCAGTGGGCCAATCCGGGCCGTGGAGAGTCCGCGCAACCTGAACATCCGGTCCATCAGCAACATGCCCCACCCATCTGGCAACGCATCGTAAACAGGCCCGGGCAAGTAAAGCTGATGCCCCGGAAAATCCCGACGCAACTGGGTTCCCTTCAACGGCAGCCTGTAGGAAGACAGTTCCAGGCGTTTCTGTCTGGCTTCATTGCTGTACTCGAACACAATCAACGGGCGCCCGGTAAGTGCCGTTGTAGAGACCAGCGTGCCCCACAGCCATCGCTCACCCCAGCCCTCATAGAAGACATTCACCTGCTCAGGCATTGTCGGACTTCCTCTTGATACGAAGACGTCTTGCGCTGCTTTCATAGCGTCGAACATCGTCGATGCTTTCCAGTCTGGGCAGGAACAGGCTTTCGAGTTCAGCGGCGCGGCCAAGCGCCATTGCCACACGGACCAGGTTCTCGAAACCGACATTGCGTCCCGCTTCGAGGTTCGACACGGTGTTAACGCCGATGCCAGCGCGCCCGGCCAGTTCGGACTGTGTCATTCCCAGCGCCATGCGCTCTATGCGCAAGCGGTCGCAGAGGCGCTTGACGACCTCGTTCGGCTTGCTGAAGCTCAGATCCAACATAATGCGCGCCCAGCCCGTTTGGTGACGATGATTCATGAAATGAGGAAGCAGACATCTTACCCGCTCAACCAGTATAAATCCTATATCTTGTGTCTTATGACAGAAATATGCACATAAGCCACAAGTTACTGGAATTAACCGTTGGGTTGAATACGGAGAACCCAGGCTGTTTGCGCGATTCGGTGGGTTAGCACCTGCCAGCGTCCAGGCTTATTCAGCTTTGCAGCAAAGAAAGAAACACCCTGAAGCTTCTTGGCCGGGCCTGCCGTCTGCAACACCTTTCACGCCTTTCTCGCCAAGACCATCCCGGAGGTCCGGATAGCTTGGTGCAGAGCCTTTCCAGAGCAACGCCGCAGCTTAGTGGCATAACGCCCTTCATGAAAAAATTTACATCAATCCGGATGATATTGACCTTCGGTTTATTCGATTCGTTAATAGTAAGGCCCCGGCACCAGAATCCGCCCATTCCAACAATTGGCGGGTTTCCCAATGTCTCAGTCATTCTCCCATCTGCGCTATCCCCTCACCGCCCTGGCCTTGATCGTGATAAGCGCCTGCGGGCGTGCGCCTGAGGCCACGACCGCTCCGGCGGCCGCCAAGGTCAGCATCGCCAAGGTCCTGGAGCAGCCCGTCAACGAATGGGACGAGGTCACAGGTCGTCTTGAAGCGCCGGAAACGGTCGAGGTGCGTCCTCGTGTGTCCGGGCAAATCGACCAGGTAGCCTTCACCGATGGCTCGCTGGTCAAGAAAGGCGATCTGTTGTTTCAGATCGATCCGCGTCCGTTCCAGTCCGAAGTGCGTCGTCTCGAAGCCCAGCTTCAGCAGGCCCGCGCCGTGGCTTCGCGCAGCCAGAACGAAGCCGAACGCGGCGAGCGGCTGCGAACCAACAACGCGATTTCCGCGGAGCTGGCCGATTCGCGCGCGACCGCCGCTCAGGAAGCCAAGGCCGGCGTTGCAGCGATCCAGGCGCAACTGGATCTGGCCCGCTTGAACCTCAGCTTCACCCGGGTGACCGCGCCGATCAGCGGCCGTGTCAGCCGCGCGGAAATCACCGCAGGCAACATTGTGACCGCCGATGTCACGCCACTGACCAGCGTGGTCTCCACCGACAAGGTCTACGCCTACTTCGACGCCGACGAGCGCGTCTTCCTCAAGTACACGGATCTGGCGCGCAAGGGCCAGCGTGGTCAGACCACCCCGGTCTATCTGGGTCTGTCCACCGAGACCGGCAACCCGCATCTGGGCCAGATGAACTTCGTCGACAACCAGGTCAACCCGCGCACCGGCACCATCCGCGGTCGGGCCGTGTTCGACAACACCGACGGCAGTTTCACGCCGGGTCTGTACGCAAGGCTCAAGCTGGTGGGCAGCGGCACCTACTCGGCAGTGCTGATCAGCGATGAAGCGGTGGGCACCGACCTGGGCAAGAAATACGTACTGGTCATGGACAAGGACAACAAGCCGGCCTACCGCGCCGTCGAGCTGGGGCCGAAGATCGAAGGCCTGCGCATCGTGCGCAGCGGTCTGGGCAAGGACGACACCATCGTGGTCAAGGGCCTGCAGCGTGTGCGCCCCGGTCAACCGGTGGACCCTGAAGTTACCCAGATGGCCAGCGCCGACACCCTCGCCCTGCTGCTCAAACAACGCCAGGCCCTCGAAGCCAGCAATCCGCCAAAAGCGACGCCCAAAGCGGACGTCAAACTCGCCAGCGCCAATGCGCCTCGCGGCTAAGGGACTTGTCCGATGAACTTCTCCAGATTCTTCGTTTCACGGCCGATCTTCGCGGCGGTGCTGTCGCTGTTGGTGTTGATCGCCGGTGCGATCTCGCTGTTCCAGCTGCCGATCAGTGAATACCCGGAAGTCGTGCCACCGACTGTGGTGGTGCGCGCCAACTTCCCCGGCGCCAACCCCAAGGTGATCGGTGAAACCGTCGCATCGCCTCTGGAACAGGCGATCACCGGCGTCGAGAACATGCTGTACATGTCGTCCCAGGCCACGGCCGACGGCAAGCTGACCCTGACCATCACCTTTGCGCTGGGAACCGACCTGGACAACGCCCAGGTGCAGGTGCAGAACCGCGTGACGCGTACCGAGCCCAAGCTTCCCGAGGAAGTGACGCGCATCGGCATCACCGTGGACAAGGCATCGCCCGACCTGACCATGGTCGTGCACTTGACCTCCCCCGATGACCGTTACGACATGCTGTACCTGTCCAACTATGCGGTGCTCAACATCAAGGATGAACTCGCTCGTCTCGGCGGCGTGGGCGATGTGCAGTTGTTCGGCATGGGCGATTACTCGTTGCGCGTATGGCTCGATCCGAACAAGACCGCTTCGCGCAACCTGACCGCGACCGACGTAGTCAACGCCATCCGCGAGCAGAACCGCCAGGTTGCCGCCGGCCAGCTGGGCGCGCCGCCCTCGCCGAATGCAACCAGCTTCCAGATGTCGATCAATACCCAGGGCCGTCTGGTCAGCGAGGAAGAGTTCGAGAACGTGGTGATCCGCGCCGGCGCGAACGGCGAAATCACCCGCCTCAAGGATGTCGCGCGAGTCGAGCTGGGCTCGAACCAGTACGCCCTTCGCTCGCTGCTCAACAACAAGCCGGCGGTGGCGATCCCGATCTTCCAGCGCCCCGGCTCCAACGCCATCGACATTTCCAACGATGTGCGGGCCAAGATGGCCGAACTCAAGAAAGACTTCCCCGAAGGCATGGACTACAGCATCGTCTATGACCCGACCATCTTCGTGCGCGGCTCCATCGAGGCGGTGATTCATACGCTGTTCGAAGCGCTGGTGCTGGTCGTGCTGGTGGTGATTCTGTTCCTGCAGACCTGGCGTGCCTCGATCATCCCGCTGGTGGCAGTTCCGGTGTCGCTGATCGGTACCTTCGCCGTGATGCACATGTTCGGCTTCTCGCTCAACGCCCTGTCGCTGTTCGGGCTGGTGCTGGCGATCGGGATCGTGGTCGACGACGCCATCGTGGTGGTGGAGAACGTCGAGCGTAACATCGAGCTGGGACTCGATCCGGTGGCCGCCACCCACAAAGCCATGGGCGAAGTGACGGGGCCGATCATTGCCACGGCGCTGGTGCTGTGCGCGGTGTTCGTACCGGCCGCGTTCATCTCCGGCCTCACCGGCCAGTTTTACAAGCAGTTCGCACTGACCATTGCCATTTCCACGGTGATCTCGGCGTTCAACTCGCTGACCCTGTCGCCGGCGCTGGCGGCGGTACTGCTCAAAGGTCACGACGCGCCCAAGGACCGTTTCTCGCGCTTCCTGGATCGTCTGCTCGGTGGCTGGCTGTTCCGTCCGTTCAACCGCTTTTTCGAAAAAGCCAGTCACGGCTACGTCGGTACCGTGGCGCGCGTGATCCGCAGCAGCGGTATCGCCCTGCTGGTCTATGCCGGGCTGATGGTCCTGACCTGGATGGGTTTCTCCAGCACGCCGACCGGCTTCGTGCCCAGCCAGGACAAACAGTATCTGGTGGCGTTCGCTCAGTTACCTGACGCCGCGAGCCTGGACCGCACCGAAGACGTGATCAAGCGCATGTCGGATCTGGCGCTCAAGCAGCCGGGCGTGGAAAACGCTATCGCCTTCCCTGGCCTGTCGATCAACGGCTTCACCAACAGCCCCAACAACGGCGTGGTGTTCGTGTCGCTCAAGCCGTTCGACCAGCGCAAGGACCCGAGCCAGTCGGCCAACGCCATTGCCGGCGCGCTTAACGGCCAGTTCGCGTCGATCCAGGAAGCCTACATGGCGATCTTCCCGCCGCCACCGGTTCAGGGCCTGGGCACCATCGGCGGTTTCCGCCTGCAGATCGAGGACCGCGGCAACCTGGGTTACGACGAGCTGTACAAGGAAACCCAGAACATCATCGCCAAAAGTCGCAGCGTGCCTGAACTGGCCGGTCTGTTCACCAGCTATACCGTGAACGTACCGCAGGTGGATGCCGCCATCGACCGCGAAAAGGCCAAGACCCATGGCGTGGCGATCAGCGACATCTTCGACACCTTGCAGGTCTACCTGGGCTCGCTGTACGCCAACGACTTCAACCGCTTCGGCCGTACTTATCAGGTCAACGTGCAGGCTGAACAGCAGTTCCGCCAGGACGCCGACCAGATCGGGCAGCTCAAGGTGCGCAACAATCTGGGCGAAATGATCCCGCTGGCGACCTTCGTCAAGGTCAGCGATACCGCGGGTCCGGACCGGGTGATGCACTACAACGGCTTCATCACCGCCGAAATCAACGGCGCGGCGGCGCCGGGCTACAGCTCAGGCCAGGCCCAGGCGGCGGTGGAAAAACTGCTCAACGAAGAACTGCCCAATGGCATGACCTTCGAGTGGACCGACCTGACCTACCAGCAGATCCTGTCCGGCAACACCGCGCTGTTCGTGTTCCCGCTGTGCGTCCTGCTGGCCTTCCTGGTGCTGGCCGCGCAGTACGAAAGCTGGAGCCTGCCACTGGCGGTGATCCTGATCGTACCTATGACACTGCTTTCGGCCATTGCCGGGGTCATCATCGCCGGGAGCGACAACAACATCTTCACCCAGATCGGCCTGATCGTCCTGGTGGGTCTGGCGTGCAAGAACGCGATCTTGATCGTCGAGTTCGCCAAGGACAAACAGCTCGAAGGCATGAACCCGCTCGATGCGGTACTGGAAGCCTGCCGCTTGCGTCTGCGCCCGATCCTGATGACGTCCTTCGCGTTCATCATGGGCGTGGTCCCGCTGGTGATTTCCAGTGGCGCCGGTGCCGAAATGCGCCATGCGATGGGTGTTGCAGTGTTCTCGGGCATGCTCGGCGTGACCTTCTTCGGTCTGCTGCTGACGCCAGTGTTCTATGTCCTGATTCGTAACTTCGTCGAGCGCCGGGAAGCCCGCAAGGCCGCCCGGGCGCAGAAACTGAACACGCTGTCCGCGGAGATGCATTGATGAGCGCTTTGAAACTCTTCGTTCCCGGCCTGCTGGTCATGGCGCTGGCCGCATGTGCGGTCGGCCCGGACTACAAGGCGCCGCAGACCGCGCCGGCCGCGCTCGGCGCGGCCAGCCACGGAAACTACGATCGCAGCCGGCTCGATGCCTTGTGGTGGCACCAGTTCGCCGATCCCGCGCTGGACAAGCTGGTCACCCGCTCGCTGGAAGGCAACCGCGATCTGCGCGTCGCCTTCGCGCGACTGAAGTCGGCACGGGCGATTCGAGACGACGTGAGCAACGACGCGATGCCGGTGGTGACCGGCCGGGCCAGCAGCGAATTGGGCAAGGCCCAGCAGCCCGGCCTCACTGATCGGCGGGTGAACGCCGAGCGTTACGACCTGGGCCTGGACATGGCCTGGGAACTGGATCTGTTCGGACGCATTCAGCGCCAGCTCGAAGCCAGCGACGCGGACCAGGAGGCGGCCGAAGCCGACCTGTACAACCTGCAAGTCACGCTGATCGCCGAAGTGGTCGATGCCTACGGTCAGTTGCGCGGCGCTCAGTTGCGCGAAGCCATTGCCCGGGACAATCTGAAAAACCAGCAGAACTCCAAAGGCGTAACGACTCAATTGCGCGATGCGGGCGTCGGCAACGAACTGGACGTGGTGCGGGCCGATGCGCGGCTTGCCGCGGTCGAAGCCAGCCTGCCGCAACTCCAGGCCGAACAGGTCCGGCAACGCAACCGGATCGCTACCCTGTTGGGCGAGCGTCCGGAAAGCCTCAGTGTCGATCTCAGCCCGGGCGAGCTGCCGGCGATCACCAAGGCGCTGCCGATCGGCGATCCGACCCAGGTCCTGCGTAACCGGCCTGACGTGCGCGCCGCCGAACGTCAGCTCGCGGCGGCCACCGCGCGAATCGGTGTGGCGACGGCCGACCTGTTCCCACGCGTGAGCCTCAGTGGTTTTCTGGGCTACACCAGCGGCCGAGGCTCACAGCTTGGTTCTTCCGCCGCCCGAGCATGGGCGCTAGGTCCGAGCATCACCTGGGCCGCTTTCGACCTGGGCAGCGTAAGGGCGCAGATCCGTGCCGCGGACGCCGATGCGGAAGGCGCGCTGGCCAACTATGAGCAGCAGGTGTTGCTGGCGCTGGAAGAATCGGAAAACGCATTCAGCGACTACGACAAGCGCCAGCAACGCCTGGCGTCGCTGATGCGCCAGAGCGAAGCCAGCCGCGCGGCAGCCCGACTGGCCTCGGTGCAGTACCGTGAAGGCACGGCGGACTTCCTGGTCCTGCTGGATGCCGAACGCGAACGCCTGGCCGCCGAAGATAGCCAGGCCCAGGCCGAAATCGACCTGTATCGCGGCATCGTCGCCATCTACAAAGCGCTGGGTGGTGGCTGGCAGCCACAGGCGACCGACGTCGCGCAGCGCTAGCTCAGCGGCATCGCATACTGGTCAGAAAAACCCGCACTCTTGAAAGCTGCGGGTTTTTCTTTTTGTAACGGCGGCGAGTCAGGATCAGCGTTTGACAGCGAGCGGTCTCTGCACCGAAGCTGCACGCTATCAAGGACCGGATTGTGCCATGCCCCGATTGTCGTCAAAGGGCGCCTCGCCTTCATACTCCCCGCGCCGCCGCAACCAGATCGTTCTGGCAGTCGCGGCGTTGCTGATCATGCTCGGTCTGCTGGTCTGGTCGTGGCAAGATCAGCAACCCCCCGCCCCGGCGAAACCGAGTCAGAGCTATAGCCAGACGCTGGAACTGGCGCGCAACGGTAAACCCGGCGCCGCTCGGGTGCTGTACCAGCAACTGACACGTACCGACCTGTCCGATGCCAGGCGCATCGCCTTGCTCGCCGAACTGCGCAACTACCCCAGTCCCCAGGCGCTGAAGCTGCTCGATGTTCAGTTGCGTCACGATTCGCCCGCGGTACGCGAAGCTGCGATTCAGGCGTCCGGCAGGCTGGTCGCCCGGGATCAGCTCGCCAAGGTGCTGGGACCGCTGCTCGAAGATGCGTCACAGGCGGTCCGGTTCAGCGCGGCCATGACCCTCATGACATTGTCGCCCGATGAGCTCGGGCTGTATTTCGCGGCGCAGCAGCACAGCGTGGATGCGCTCAAGGCATTCCTGGTGACACAACCGGGCACCGCGCAGAATCAGCTGAAGCTTGCGCGTTGCTACGAACAGAGTGGCGACAGCGGCCGCGCGCTGGATGCCCTGCAGCGCGCCATCGCCGCCGAACCGGACAATCTCGAAGTGGCACTCGCCCGGATCGAACTACTGGATCGCCAGGGCCAGGGTGATCAGGCGCGCGAGCTGTTCGCCCGGCTACTTGAGCGCAACCCGGATTCCGCGCCTCTGCAGCACGCCTTGGGTGACTGGCTGTTGCGACACGATCAGGCCGAGTACGCCCTGCTCAGTCTCGCCAAGGCCGTGGAACTGGAACCGCGCAACGGCGGTTATCGCTATGACCTGGCAGTAGCCCTGCATGCGCTCGATCAACTCGAACCCGCGCAGAAACAGCTCGCGCAGATTCTCCAGGATGACCCGGCGAACCGAAGCGCGCGGGTCCTGCTGATCGAGTACTGGAAGCAGGCGGGGCAATTGCAGAACGTCCAGGTGCTGCTCGCCGAGCTGGAACAACAGAACCCGGACGACCCTGCGTTTCAGCAAGGGCTCTGATGCGGTTGCGCACCGCCCTTTGGCACGGGGCGAATTATCCCGCCGGATACTCGATTTCGGAAATAACTTACAAGCTCCTTCATCAGATAAGACAAAGCACCGCACAAAGTAGTGATCGGAACAGTACTTTCAACTATCAATTTCATCCAGACAGTTTTCTCGCGCGAAAAAAACGTGCATCATTTGCGCGCTACTGAATATAAAGACTCATTATCCACCGCGGTACTGGCTGGAACGCTAAGTTTCATCATCGACATCGCTGGGGTTGGGTAGCAATCAACGAGCGGACAAACCAGCGCTAATGGCTGGCGTGTCGCTCAATTGGGCCGGGCACGGCCACTTCACTGTCGGAGTATGTTATTTGTCCAGACTTGCCGAGTTTCGCGCAGCAGAAAAAGCCCTTCAGGAACAGCTGGCTCAGCTGGAAACGTTGAAGAACGATGCGGGCCTGAAGAAGGAAATCGAATTCGAACAGAAGCTCCAGGACCTGATGGGCAGCTATGGCAAGAGCCTGCGCGACATCATCGCGATCCTCGATCCTGCCAGCAGCGCCAGCCTTATCGCGCCGGCCGGTCCGAAGCGCCGTCGTGCCCGTGTGGTGAAGGTGTATCAGAATCCTCACACCGGCGAGCTGATCGAGACCAAGGGCGGCAACCATCGCGGCCTGAAAGCCTGGAAAGAACAGTATGGCGTAGACACTGTCGATTCCTGGCTGCGCGCCTGATCAATATCGAAAACTCAGCCCTGCACTTGCAGGGCTTTTTTATGCCCGACGGAATATTCGATGCCCCTATTCCCTCGTCGCATGGAGCGCAGGTAACGCCTCAGTATATAACCCGGCCCCGGACCCTGCCCGTTGGAATACTGACGTCAATAAACTTTCATCGCATCCATGTTATTGCCGGCGCCGCACTTGTGCGTTACGAACTGAAAGATCCCCGAAGCGTAACGGAGGCAATACAAGTGAATTTTGTTTAATGCGGGAAATTTCCTAATATACCGACAGACCGTTCCGGATCAGCCCGACGGACGTCTCAGAGCTTCACACATTTTTCACATCAATTCTTAGATGATGAAGACCGCTAAAGGAATAGCGCCCCAATGCCCGCTTCGGCGGGCTTCTTTTTGCCTGCGAAAAACCCTTTGTGCGTCAAGGTGCTGCATCTTCAAGCTCAAGCGATTGCCGAATCCGCAGCACTTCCTCTCGACTGGCCGCATAGGCCTGCGCGGACCCGGCGTACGACAGCGACCATGCCATACCCGTGCCCGCCGCCGCGACCAGGGTCTGGCTCAGCACATGCACGCCGTTCTGCGTGACCGTACAGGTGGTCTCGAGCGCTGCGACTCGCCCCAGTTGAGTTTCCTTGACGTGCGTGCAGGCGCTCTGTAGTCCGCTGCGAGCGAAATTGACCTGCACCGCCTTGCGCATCTCCAGCAGCACGCCCTGTACGTTGACCTGGTGCCCGACGGCCAGTGGCGTCTGGGTGAGTTCCATGACCATGATCTGGTTACCGGCCTGATCGTTCTTCACCGCACGTTGTCTGACCTGCAGGCCCCGCTCTTGCGGGTCGGACGTCGTCGGCAGCGCTTCTATCTGCCAGCCTGGCGGCCAGGTGATCCGCGGTTCGGCTGCACTGACGTGGAAGACCGCGAGCAGGAGGCACACACCTGGCAGGAAGGCTGTCGAACGCATTGCTGTCATGGCCCTGGGCTGGAGAACGGATTGCAGAGTCTGAGGCCGCGGACGGGCCCGGGCAAGGGATAAACCCGTGCAGACGTTTGGCACCTGAAGCCAGGTTCCGTATCATTTGGACATATTCGAACACTCAGTTGGAGAGAAACATGAGCTTGCAAGCACTCAACACATTCCCGGGCGTCACTGCCGAGCCGGAGGCTGCAACCCAACAATTCGTGTTCAACCACACGATGCTGCGCGTCAAGGACGCCACCGCTTCCCTGGACTTCTACACCCGTGTTCTGGGGTTCAGCCTGGTGGAGAAGCGTGACTTCCCTGAAGCCGAATTCAGCCTCTACTTTCTGGCACTGGTCGACAAGGCACAGATCCCGGAAGACGACGCGGCCCGCACGCTGTGGATGAAGTCGATCCCGGGCATTCTCGAGCTGACCCACAACCACGGCACCGAAAAGGACTCGGCGTTCTCCTACCATGACGGCAACAGCGATCCGCGCGGCTTCGGTCATATCTGCGTTTCCGTGCCCGACGTCCAGGCGGCCTGCGAACGTTTCGAGAAACTGGGCGTGACCTTTCAAAAGCGCCTGTCCGACGGCCGCATGAACAGCCTGGCGTTCATCAAGGACCCGGATGGCTACTGGGTAGAAATCATTCAGCCGGCGCCGCTGTAAGCGCGCTTCAAGCTGTAGGAGCCAACTGTCTTTCGACTCTCTCCGATGAGCGGGCGCAGCCCGCCTCATCCAGGCGTCGTCATACCGGCTGATCCCTCCACGGGGTTCCATCCCGCGCCATGGCGTTCAGGCGTATCAACAGCACCCGCATGCACGCCACCAAGGCCACCTTTGCACACTTGCCGTTCGCGAGCAGCGCGTATAGCGCGCTTTGAAGTCGGCATTATGGCGTACCATCACCAACGCGCACATGTACGCCGCACGACGCAGTTTCGCCCGCCCACCGTAGATGTGGCGCTTCCCGTTCTTAGCGCCGCTGTCGTTGTTATACGGGGCCACACCTGCCAGTGCAGCGATCTGTCCGCGACTCAGATCGCCCAGTTCAGGCAGGTAGCAGAACAGGCTGGCAATCGTGACCGGGCCAACGCCTTTTATGGCGCACAACCGTTCCAGCAATTCGCAGTCGACCCGGCGAGCTTGTTCGTCAATACGCCTGTCGACCGCTTTGATCATCTCTTTGAATTGGTCATCCAGCACGCGATAGCTTTCCACCACATAAGACACGTTG
>NZ_JBAJGT010000026.1:0-14587 GCF_036706555.1 Pseudomonas sp. JDS28PS106
GAACAGGCCGCGCCGAACGACTTCTTCGACAACCCACAGAGTGACCGGACCAGGCTGTTCCTGAGCCAGATCATTCATTAAGCCTGGGGCCGCTTTGCGGCCCTATCGCCAGCAAGCTGGCTCCTACGGATTGTAGGAGCCAGCTTGCTGGCGATCCGTCTTGCTGGCGATACCTCTCCTGAACCTTGTAATCCTCAGCGATCTCCAACAGGATATTTGCCCCCTGCTACGGGCCGACTCCTGACAACGAGAACCTGATGACTGCCAAGGCGCCACTCCCACCGCAATCGACCTCCGACCCTTCGCAACCGATCATCAACCGCCCGTGGCTGCTGTTGCTGGGGCTGGGGCTGGTGCTGGTCGCGCTGAACCTGCGTCCGGCGCTGTCGAGCATCGCGCCCTTGCTCAATCAGGTCTCCGAAAGCCTGGACATGTCGGCCGCCCAGGCTGGCTTGCTGACCACCTTGCCGGTCCTGTGTCTGGGGCTGTTCGCGCCGCTGGCGCCGATCCTGGCGCGCCGGTTCGGCAGCGAGCGAGTGGTGCTGGCAATCCTGCTGACCCTGGCTGCGGGCCTTGCCTTGCGTAGCTCGTTCGGCGAGCCAGGGCTGTTCGTGGGCAGTCTGCTGGCGGGCGCCAGTATCGGCGTGATCGGCGTCCTGCTGCCCGGCATCGTGAAGCGCGACTTCCCGAAACACGCCGGAGCGATGACCGGCGTGTATACCATGGCCCTGTGTCTGGGCGCCGCGATCGCTGCCGGCGCGACGGTGCCCCTGACCCATTACTTCGATGACAGCTGGCAGCTCGGCATGGGCTTCTGGCTGATACCCGCGCTCATCGCCGCGCTGGTCTGGTTTCCTCAGGCGCGCAGTGCGCATGGCACGAACCGGGCGGTGTACCGGGTCAAAGGGTTGCTGCGCGACCGGCGGGCGTGGCAAGTCACCTTGTACATGGGGTTGCAGTCTTCGCTGTCGTACATCGTTTTTGGCTGGCTGCCGTCGATTCTTATCGGCCGCGGTCTGACACCCACACAGGCAGGACTGTTGCTTTCCGGATCGATCATCGTTCAGGTGATCAGCGCCTTGGCGACGCCCTGGTTCGCGACGCGCGGCAAGGACCAGCGCCTGCCGATCCTGCTGATGATGATATTGACGCTGACCGGGCTGTTCGGCTGCCTGTACGCCCCGCTTCAAGGTCTCTGGGCTTGGGCGATTCTGCTCGGGCTGGGGCAGGGCGGGGCTTTCAGCCTGGCACTGGCGCTGATCGTGCTGCGCTCGCGCGATTCTCACGTGGCCGCCAACCTGTCGAGCATGGCCCAGGGCGTGGGTTACACCATCGCGTCCATGGGGCCGTTCGCCGTCGGTGTCGTGCACGACATGACCGGCAGTTGGGATGCCATCGGCTGGATTTTCGCCGTGCTGGGACTCGGCGCGATCACGGTCGGCATGGGTGCCGGACGCGCTCGGTATGTGCAGGCGACGAGTGAAAAGGTCGAATGAGTACCGCTCTCTCCGGTTCACAGGGGGAACAATGCATGGCTGACGCCCACGTCGAGTGTGCCGCAGTGGAAAAACCCTGGTTCGTCTATCTCGTACGCGCCGCCAACGGGTCGCTGTATTGCGGCATCAGCGACAACCCGCAACGGCGTTTCGCCGCCCACCAGAACGGGAAGGGCGCGCGGTTCTTCTGTTCGAGTCCGGCCGTGGCGCTGGTGTATGTCGAGCAATGCCTCAGCAAGGGCGAGGCACTGCGCCAGGAACGTCTGATCAAGAAACTGCGCAAGAGCGCCAAGGAAGCACTGGCAGCCAGTTTTGTGCCCGATTCAGGTCAGTGATGATGCGTCATCGAGAACTGCGGATAGGGTAAGCTGGGGTTTTCCCGCTGACGGACGGCCGCACATGAATGAGTTGATTCTCCATCACTATCCCGCCTCGCTGTTTGCCGAAAAAGCCCGGTTGATGCTGGGTTTCAAGGGGCTGTCCTGGCGCTCGGTCATGGTCCCGCCGGTGATGCCCAAGCCTGACCTGACCGCCTTGACCGGTGGTTATCGCAGGACGCCGGTGTTGCAGGTCGGCGCGGACGTGTATTGCGACACTGCCTTGATGGCCCGGCGACTGGATCAGGAAAAGTCGTCGCCGAGTTTTTTCCCGGAGGGCAAGGAGTTCGCGGTTGCCGGTCTGGCGGCCTGGGCCGACTCGGTGATGTTCTTCCATTCGGTCAGCCTGGTGTTCCAGCCGGCGTCTCTGGCAGCGCGATTTGCCAATGTGCCACCCGAGTACGTCAAGGCATTTGTCGCCGATCGCGGCAAGCTGTTCGAAGGGGGCAGCGCCAGCCGAATTCCTGTGGAGCAGGCGTTGCAGCAGTGGCCGACATTGATGAGCCGGCTTGAGCAGCAATTGGCGCGCAATGGCGATTTCCTGTTCGATGAGCCTTCCATCGCCGACTTCAGCGTGGCTCACACCTTATGGTTTTTGAAGCAAACGCCGGTGACGGCGCCGCTGGTGGATGAGTATCCCGCCGTTGCCGCCTGGCTCGGCCGCGTGCTCGGATTCGGGCATGGCGCGCCAAGCGAACTGAGCCCGGCGGAGGCGATCGAAATCGCTGCACGCTCCACGCCCGCGGCCCTGCCCGATGAGGCGCCGTTGGCCATCGATGGCATTGCGGTTGGGGACCAGGTCGCGATCAGCGCGGCGGATTACGGGGTCGATGCGGTTGAGGGGGAGCTGTTGTTCGCCGGTCGCGAAGAACTGGTCCTGCGCCGTGAAGACCCACGCGCCGGCATCGTGCATGTGCATTTCCCGCGCCTGGGTTTCCGCATCGAAAAACGATAGCAGCACCGCCCAAGCCTGTAGGAGCCAGCTCGCTGGCGATGAGGCCGGTACAGACGCAACAGGTCCGCCGCCTGATAAAACGCTTCGCCAGCTTCGCTGGCTCCTACAACCGGGCACCCGATGGCGTTTACGGTTTCAATGTGGCCAATATCCTGTCCGGCTCATACCCGCGAATCAGCGTTCCATTGACGTCTATCATCGGAATGCCCCGACCGCCGAGGGCTTCATAAGCCTTGCGGCCTTCTTCGGACTTTTCGATGTCGTATTCCCGGAATGGGATGCCCTTGCTGTCCAGGAAGCGCCGCGTCTGCTTGCAGTAACCGCACCAGTCGGTCGCGTAGATCACCACCCGCGCCTGGCTGTAGGCGCGGGCGAGGTCCGCGGGCGGCGGGTTGACGATGTGCTCGATCCGCCCCCAGTTCTGGTAGACCACGACCACCAGCAGGATCAGCGCGAATTTTTTCAGCGTGCGCAGCAGCATGGATCAGCGCCGCTTCAGCTGATCGGTCAGTTGCGTCGGCAGACCCTTGATGATCAAGGTTCCCGCCTGCTCGTCATACTCGATCTTGTCGCCCAGCAGGTGCGCTTCGAAGCTGATCGACAAGCCTTCGGCGCGGCCGGTGAAGCGCCTGAACTGGTTGAGGGTGCGCTTGTCCGCCGGGATTTCCGGAGACAGGCCGTAATCCTTGTTGCGGATGTGATCGTAGAAGGCGCGCGGCCGATCTTCGTCGATCAGCTCGGACAATTCCTCCAGGCCCATGGGTTCGCCGATTTTGGTCTGGCTGCTGGCGTAGTCCACCAGCGCCTTGGTCTTCTCCCGCGCCGATTCCTCAGGCAGATCCTCGCTCTCGACGAAATCGCTGAATGCCTTGAGCAGCGTGCGGGTTTCGCCGGGGCCGTCGACACCTTCCTGGCAGCCGATGAAGTCGCGGAAGTACTCCGACACCTTCTTGCCGTTCTTGCCCTTGATGAACGAGATGTACTGCTTGGACTGCTTGTTGTTCTGCCATTCCGAAATATTGATGCGGGCGGCCAGGTGCAGTTGGCCCAGGTCCAGATGGCGGGAGGGCTTCACGTCCAGCTCCTCGTCCACCGCGACGCCCTCGCTGTGGTGGAGCAGGGCGATCGCCAGGTAATCAGTCATGCCCTGCTGGTAGTGCGCGAACAGCACGTGGCCGCCCACCGACAGGTTGGACTCTTCCATCAGCTTCTGCAGATGTTCGACCGCCACCCGTGAGAACGCCGTGAAGTCCTTGCCGCCGTCCAGGTACTCCTTCAGCCAGCCGCTGAACGGGTGCGCGCCGGATTCAGCATGAAACAGGCCCCAGGCCTTGCCTTGCTTGGCGTTATAACTTTCGTTGAGGTCCGCCAGCATGTTCTCGATGGCTTGAGACTCAGCGAGTTCGGAGTCGCGGGCATGGAGAACAGCGGGCGTACCGTCAGGTTTCTTGTCGATCAAGTGGACGATGCAGTGACGGATCGGCATGGGCTTCTCGGCTGGTGATGGGACGAGCGCATGGAGCGCGCAGGGCGGCAAGTGTAACCCAGGTGCGGGGCCGGGAGCCCGTGCAAGGCCGGGTTTCGCCTCGTGCGGCAGGGTAGCGGCGCGCTTTTGGTGCAAAAACCCGGTAAACCTGAGCAAAAGGATAGGTAGGAGCGGATATTTACTCGGCTCTGTGCTAGTTTTGCGCGGTCTTGCGCACACTCGCGCGTCAAGCATGCAGTTTGTGCACGCGTAGGCCGAACCAATACCCGGTTTCAGTATCTACATTTCGCGATTAATCGTGGCTGCAAGCGGGTGGCCAGGTTCGTTGCCTGGCCTCTGGCCGATGTTGTGCTCTGCAATCCAAATGAATTTGATAGGGAAGGAACACCACCATGGCTCTTACTAAAGACCAATTGATCGCCGATATCGCCGAAGCTATCGACGCGCCGAAAACCACCGCGCGTAACGCACTCGAGCAGCTGGGCCAGATCGTTGCCGACCAGTTGGAAAACGGCGCGGAAATCACTCTGCCGGGCATCGGTAAGCTGAAAGTGGCAGAGCGTCCAGCCCGTACTGGCCGTAACCCATCGACTGGCGCTGCCATCGAAATCGCTGCCAAGAAAGTCATCAAGTTCGTTCCGGCCAAAGTGCTGAACGACTCGATCAACAAGTAAGCATCCGCTGCTTGTAAAAAGCCGTGCGCCGGACAACCGGGCACGGCTTTTTTGTGGGTGTTATTGGCGTATTACGACGGCCGTAGGAGCCACCGGGGCGGCGTTCCGCCTTGCTGGCGATCAGGGTGACTGGCACCACCTCGGCTACTGCCGCTTTGCGGCAGATCGCTGGCAAGCCAGCTCCTACACGGAGTTGCTAAACCCAGCGCTGCCGCCAGGCCTGCTGCTGCGCCTTGTCCTGAAACGTCCAGGCCACGAAACGGCTCTGTTTCTGCCCTTGTCCCATCTCGACCACGCGCACGTCCAGCGCTCCGGCTTTCTTCAGGGCGCTCTGGATCGGCGGCAGGTTCGAGGCTTTGGAGACCAGCGTGGTGAACCACAGCACCTGCCTTGCGAACTGAGCGCTTTCGTTGATCAGCAGGGTCACGAAGCGGATTTCGCCGCCCCCGCACCACAGTTCCTGAGACTGGCCGCCAAAGTTCAGCACTGGCAGTTTGCGCTTGGGGTCGGCCTTGCCCAATGCGCGCCATTTGCGCTGACTGCCGCGCTGCGCTTCCTCTAACGAGGCATGGAAGGGCGGGTTGCACAATGTCACATCGAAACGTTCTTCGCTGTTCAGCAGCCCCGTCAGGATATGCTTGCGGTCGCTCTGCTGGCGCACGCTGATCGCTTTGTGCAGGCCGTTGGCCTTGATGATGGTCGTGGCAGAGGCGATGGCAACCTTGTCGATGTCCGAACCCGTAAAGTGCCAGCCGTAATCGCTATGGCCGAGCAACGGGTAGATGCAATTGGCGCCAGTGCCGATATCGAGCGCGTGGACGGCCGCGCCGCGAGGAATCACTCCGCCGTTGTCGCTGGCCAGCAGGTCCGCAAGGAAATGCACGTAGTCCGCGCGGCCAGGGATCGGCGGGCACAGGTAATCGGCGGGGATATCCCAATGAGCGATGCCATACAGCGCCTTGAGCAAGGCTCGGTTGAACACCCGCACCGCCTGCGGGTTGGCGAAGTCGATGCTCTCCTTCCCGTAGGGATTGAGAATCACGAATTCGGCCAGCTCCGGACTGGATTTGATCAGCCTGGGAAAGTCATACAAACCCTGATGCCGGTTGCGCGGGTGCAGCGTGGCCTTCGCGCGCGGTTCGGCGGCCCTGGCGGGACGCGGCGGCTTCTTGCGGGGTGGTTTGGGTTTGTCAGGAACGGTCATGAATCGGGCGTCCAATCACAGTTTTCGGTTGGCCTATTCGCGAGCAAGCTCGCTCCCACAGGATCGATGCAATCTGCGGAAGCGAGCTTGCTCGCGGATAGGTCAGTGTATGCCGGATGATAAAAGGCCGGCCCGCGAACGGGCCGGCCTGTTTCGTCACCTTACAGGCTGGCGATGCGTGCGTGCTGCTCGGCCAGTTTGCCCAGAGCCTGTTCGGCTTCGGCCAGCTTGGCGCGTTCCTTGGCGATCACCTCGGCAGGCGCCTTGTCCACAAAGGCCACGTTGGACAGTTTGCCGCCCACCCGCTGGACTTCGCCTTGCAGACGCTGGATTTCCTTGTCCAGACGTGCCAGCTCGGCGTCCTTGTCGATCAGCCCCGCCATCGGCACCAGCACTTCCATCTCACCCACCAGCGCGGTCGCCGAGAGCGGCGCTTCGGCGCCCTCGGTCAGCACGGTGACCGATTCCAGCTTCGCCAGCTTCCTGAGCAGATAGTCGTTCTCGCTCAGGCGGCGCTGATCGTCGGCGCCGATGTTCTTGAGGAACAGTTGCAGCGGCTTGCCCGGACCAATGTTCATTTCGCCACGGATGTTACGCACGGCGAGCATCAGGCCCTTGAGCCACTCGATGTCGTCCTCGGCCGCCTGATCGATGCGGCTTTCGTTGGCCACCGGCCAGGGTTGCAGCATGATGGTCTTGCCGCTCGCACCGGCCAGCGGCGCCAGACGCTGCCAGATTTCCTCGGTGATGAACGGCATGAACGGATGCGCCAGACGCAGCGCGACTTCCAGGACTCGCACCAGCGTGCGACGGGTGCCGCGCTGACGCTCGATTGGTGCGTTCTCGTCCCACAGAACCGGCTTGGACAGCTCCAGGTACCAGTCGCAATACTGGTTCCAGATGAATTCGTACAGGGCCTGGGCGGCGAGATCGAAGCGGAACTGCTCCAGCTGGCGGGTCACTTCGGCTTCGGTGCGCTGCAGTTGCGAGATGATCCAGCGATCGGCCAGCGACAGCTCGACCGCTTCGCCGTTCTGGCCGCAGTCTTCGCCCTTGTCCAGCACGTAGCGGGCGGCGTTCCAGATCTTGTTGCAGAAGTTGCGGTAGCCTTCGACGCGGCCCATGTCGAACTTGATGTCGCGTCCGGTCGAGGCCAGCGAGCAGAACGTGAAGCGCAGCGCATCGGTGCCGTAACTGGCGATGCCATCGGCGAATTCCTGGCGGGTCTGCTTTTCGATCTTCTTCGCCAGCTGCGGCTGCATCAGGCCGCTGGTGCGCTTCTGCACCAGGGTTTCGAGGTCGATGCCGTCGACGATGTCCAGCGGGTCCAGGACGTTGCCCTTGGACTTGGACATCTTCTGCCCCTGGCCGTCGCGCACCAGACCGTGCACGTAGACGGTCTTGAACGGAACCTGCGGAGTGCCATCCTCATTCTTCACCAAATGCATGGTGAGCATGATCATCCGCGCGACCCAGAAGAAGATGATGTCGAAGCCGGTGACCAGCACGTCCGTGGAGTGGAAGGTCTTGAGCGCTTCGGTCTTTTCCGGCCAGCCCAGGGTGGAGAAGGTCCACAGGCCCGAGCTGAACCAGGTGTCCAGCACGTCGTTGTCCTGCTGCAGCGCGATGTCGGCGCCCAGGTTGTGTTTGGCGCGGACCTCGGCTTCGTCGCGGCCGACGTAGACTTTGCCGGACTCGTCGTACCAGGCCGGAATGCGGTGACCCCACCACAGCTGGCGGCTGATGCACCAGTCCTGGATATCGCGCATCCAGGAGAAATACATGTTCTCGTATTGCTTGGGCACGAAGGCGATGCGGCCGTCTTCCACGGCGGCGATGGCCGGTTCGGCCAGGGGCTTGGTGGACACGTACCACTGGTCGGTCAGCCACGGCTCGATAACGGTGCCGGAACGGTCGCCTTTCGGCACTTTCAATGCGTGGTCATCGACGCTGACCAGCAGGCCGGCCGCGTCGAACGCCGCGACGATCCGCTTGCGCGCTTCGAAACGGTCCAGACCAGCGTACTCGGCCGGCAGGCTGCCATCGACGCTGTCGTTGAGCGTGCCGTCAAGGTTGAAGACCTGGGCGGCCGGCAGCACGGTGGCGTTCTTGTCGAAGATGTTCAGCAACGGCAGGTTGTGGCGCTTGCCCACTTCGTAGTCGTTGAAGTCGTGAGCCGGGGTGATTTTCACGCAGCCGGTGCCGAACTCCGGATCGCAGTAATCATCGGCGATGATCGGGATGCGGCGACCTACCAGCGGCAGCTCGACGAACTTGCCGATCAGCGCCTGGTAACGTTCGTCCTGCGGATTCACCGCCACCGCTGCGTCGCCGAGCATGGTTTCGGGGCGGGTCGTGGCAACGATCAGGTAGTCCAGACCCTCAGCGGTCTTGGCACCGTCGGCCAGCGGGTAACGCAGGTTCCAGAGGTGGCCTTTCTCGTCGTGGTTTTCGACTTCCAGATCGGAAATGGCGGTGTGCAGCTTGGTGTCCCAGTTCACCAGACGCTTGCCGCGGTAGATCAGCCCGTCTTCATGCAGGCGCACGAAGGCTTCCTGCACGGCTTTGGACATGCCGTCGTCCATGGTGAAGCGCTCGCGCGACCAGTCCACGGACGAGCCCAGGCGACGGATCTGGCGGCTGATGTTGCCGCCGGACTCGGCCTTCCACTCCCACACTTTTTCCAGAAACTTCTCGCGGCCCAGGTCATGACGGTTCTGGCCTTGCGCCTCGATGCGACGCTCCACCAGCATCTGCGTGGCGATACCCGCGTGGTCGGTGCCCGGTTGCCACAGGGTATTGCGGCCCTGCATGCGACGGAAACGGATCAGGGCATCCATGATCGCGTTGTTGAAGCCGTGGCCCATGTGCAGGCTGCCGGTGACATTCGGCGGCGGGATCATGATGGTGAAGGAGTCGCCCGCGCCTTGCGGAGCGAAGTAATTCTCGGACTCCCAGGTCTGGTACCAGGAAGTTTCGATGGCGTGCGGCTGGTAGGTCTTGTCCATGCGCGGCGGGAACCTGTGGCATTAATTCGGGAAAGCCGGCAAGTATAGCGAGGGGGGCAGCCACAGGCCACAGGTGCGGGCCGGCCGGCTGCCTCGGAGGTCTTGCGGCTAGGGACTACGGTCAGCTCTGATACTGGTTGAGCAGGCGTTCCATGCGGGCATCGAGGCGCCGTCTGATCTCGGTTTCGATATGCGGCGCGAAGTCGTCGATGACGTCCTGCATGATCAGCTCGGCGGCTGCGCGCAGTTCACGATCCAGATAAAGCAGGGCGTCGGCGTTCGAGGCGGCGTCCACAGGTGGGGAAGGTGGCGCGGGTTCGGCTGCCAGAAGCGGGATGTGCTCAGCGGCGTGATCCTGCACTTCTTTATCTTGCGACCGACCGCCGACCACGTCGAACAGCAACGGGATCTGCCCCTCGGTGCGAACGGTGTCGGTCAGCAGTGGCGGTTGCAGGGTATCGTCACCCAGCAGCTGGCGTATCGACTCGAGATCGTCGAGCAGGTGCGCGGATTCAGCTTTTTTCGAAGTGTCCATCATGCCCTCAGAAGCGCTGCAATCGGTGGTCTTGCGGAGGATAGCCCCGTTCGCGGTAGGAACGGAAACTCTCTCGCGCGGCCTGGCGTACCGCGGGTTCTTCGATGACGATTTCGGCCACGCGGGCGAAGCGGCTGAAGAACGCCGGGATGCGCAGGTCCAGGTTGATCAGGAGATCCTCATGGGCACCGCAGTCATCGGCCGTTCCCAGGACGACCGGCGCGTCGGTGTCCGACTCGGCGAGGCCGTGGGGCAGGAACGCCTCGCCCTTGAAGCTCCAGAGGCGGGCGTCAAGCGCCTCGCGCTGCGCCGCATCGCTGCAATGCAGATAGATCCTGTGACCGAGACGCCAGGCCTTTTCGGTGAGTTTGCAAGCGAAATCCAGGCGGGCCGCCGGGTCCGCGCTGGGAAGAATATAGAAGTCGACTTGAGTCATGGCAGTTCCGCAATACACGGCGCATCGCCCAGAGCGGACGATGCGCCGTCATTCATGTCAGGCGCCGATGCGGTCGAGCAGGTACTGGGTCAGCAGCGGAACCGGACGGCCGGTGGCGCCTTTCTCCTTGCCGCCGCTCAGCCATGCGGTGCCGGCGATGTCCAGGTGCGCCCACTCGTAAGCCTTGGTGAAGCGCGACAGGAAGCAGGCCGCAGTGATGGTGCCGCCTTTGGGACCGCCGATGTTGGCGATGTCGGCGAACGGGCTGTCCAGCTGCTCCTGGTATTCGTCGAACAGCGGCAGCTGCCATGCGCGGTCGTCGGCGCGCTTGCCGGCGTCCAGCAGTTGCTCGATCAGCGTGTCGTTGTTACCTAGCAGGCCGGTGGTATGACCGCCCAGCGCGACCACACAGGCACCGGTCAGGGTCGCGATGTCGATGACCGCGCGCGGGTTGAAGCGCTCGGCATAAGTCAGCGCGTCGCACAGCACCAGACGGCCTTCGGCGTCGGTGTTGAGGATCTCGACGGTCTGGCCGCTCATGGTGGTCACGATGTCGCCCGGACGTGTCGCGGTGCCGCTCGGCATGTTTTCCGCGCAGGCCAGGATGCACACCAGATTGATTGGCAATTTGAGTTCGAGAACCGCGCGGAGGGTGCCGAATACGCTGGCGGCGCCGCACATGTCGAACTTCATTTCATCCATGCCGGCGGACGGCTTGATGCTGATGCCGCCGGTATCGAAGGTGATGCCTTTGCCGACCAGCACGTAAGGCTGCTCTTTCTTCTTGCCGCCCTGGTAGTTCATCACGATCAGGCGCGGAGGCTGGGCGCTGCCCTGGGCAACGGCCAGGAACGAACCCATGCCCAGTTCGGCGAGCTTCTTCTCGTCATGAACTTCGACGTCCAGCTTCTTGAAGCTCTTGCCCAGTGCTTTGGCCTGCTCACCCAGATAGGTGGGATGGCAGATGTTTGGCGGCAGATTGCCCAGGTCGCGGGTCAACGCCATGCCGGTCGCGATGGCCTGGGCCTGAGTCGCGGCACGCTCGACGTCGGCCAGGTTCGATTCAGCGGTGAGCAGGGTAATTTGCTTCAGGGCGCGAGGCTCGGCCTTCTGGGTCTTGAAACGGTCGAAGACGTATTCGCCGTCCGCCAGGGTTTCGACCAGCAGGCGGGCCGCACCGTAGCTGTCGCGATTCTTGACCGCGAGGCCGTCCAGCGCGATCGCAGCGTCTGTGCCACCCAGACCCTTGAGGGTCGACAGGATACCGGAGACGGCTTTCTTGAGCTGGCGGTCCGACAGTTCCGCTTCCTTGCCGACGCCGACCAGCAGGACCCGCTCGGCCTTGAGGTTGGGCAGGTTGTGCAGCAGCAGGCTCTGGCCGACCTTGCCCGCCAGGTCGCCACGTTGCAGCACGGCACTGATTGCGCCGCCGCTCAGCGTGTCGATGGCTTGCGCCGCTGCGCCCAGCACGCGGTCTTCGCCCACGGTGACCACCAGCGTCGCGGTTGCCAGGATTTCAGGGCTGACGCTTTCAACAACCAATTCCATGTCGGGTCCTCGGATAATCTGTGAGATTCGCAAGATGAATGAAGTACGCGGCAGAGCTCGGGCCTTTTGCGGGGGCGGTGCCAACGGTAAGTCTCGCAGTTTGACCCCGGCGCACGATCCCTGACAACCCCGATCAAAGCCTTGTAGGACGTGTATGAGCGAACTATCCAGCTTGCGCCGTGACAGAAGTCTTCAATCACAGGATAATGCCGCATATTTTTTCTGGCCGGCTCGCTTGCCGACCGAGAGTCTCCGGTTGCCGCGGCTCACATTTTCTCTGTTTGGCTGCCTGAGCCTGACAACTCTGGAGTGTCTGGTTTGATCGTCTTTCGTTACCTGTCCCGTGAAGTGCTGGTCACCATGAGCGCGGTAAGCGCCGTGTTGCTGGTCATCATCATGAGTGGCCGCTTCATCAAATACCTGGCTCAGGCCGCCTCGGGCGCACTGGATCCGGGCGTGCTGTTCATGATCATGGGTTTCCGCCTGCCAGGTTTCCTGCAACTGATTCTGCCGCTTGGCCTGTTCCTCGGGATTCTGCTGGCCTACGGTCGGCTGTATCTTGAAAGCGAAATGACTGTACTGGCCGCGACCGGCATGAGCCAGAAGCGCCTGCTCGCGATGACCCTGGCGCCGGCCGCGCTGGTGGCGCTGGTGACGGCGTGGTTGAGCTTCAGCCTGGCACCTCAGGGCGCGACCCAGTTTTCGGTGCTGCTGAACCAGCAGGACGCCATGACCGAGTTCGATACGCTGGTGCCCGGCCGTTTCCAGGCGCTGCGTGACGGAACGCGGGTTACCTACACCCAGGAACTGTCGGAAGACCGGGCAGAGCTGGGTGGCGTTTTCATCACCGAGAAACGCATGTCCACCGACAAGACCAAGGACCGTGGCATCACCGTGTTGCTGGCCGAAAAGGGCCGCCAGGAAGTCCGGCCCGACGGTAGCCGGTTCCTGATCCTGGAAAACGGCTACCGTTACGACGGCAACCCGGGACAGGCCGATTACCGCGTCATCCAGTATGAAACCTATGGCGCGATGCTGCCCAAGCCTGAGATCAGCAACGAGATCACCGACCGCGAGGCCATTTCCACGAGCGAGCTGCTGAGCAGTGATACGCCGCGTGCCCGGGCGGAGCTGCAATGGCGTATTTCCCTGCCGATCCTGGTGTTCATCGTGACCCTGCTGGCGGTGCCGCTGTCACGGGTGAATCCGCGTCAGGGTCGTTACCTCAAGCTGCTGCCGGCCATCCTGCTGTACATGTCCTACCTGACCATTCTGATCGCCGTGCGCGGCGCGCTGGAAAAAGGCAAGCTGCCGATGGCACTGGGCATGTGGTGGGTGCACGGCCTGTTCCTGCTCATTGGCCTGGGCCTGCTGTATTGGGAGCCCCTGCGGCTGAAGATGGCGAGTCGCCGCAATGTACAGGAGGTGGCTCATGGTTAAGCTCGATCGTTACATCGGCAAAAGCGTGTTCATGGCGATCGTCGCCGTGCTGGGGATCATTCTCGGCCTTGCCTCGCTGTTCGCCTTCATCGACGAGATGGGCGATGTCAGCGACAGCTATACGCTGTGGGACGCCGGCAGTTTCGTCCTGCTGACCGCGCCGCGCCGCGTGTATGAAATGTTGCCGATGGCGGCTTTGATCGGATGCCTGATCGGTCTGGGCAGCCTGGCCAGCAGCAGCGAGCTGACCATCATGCGCGCGGCGGGCGTGTCCATCGCCCGAATCGTGTGGGCAGTCATGAAGCCGATGCTGTTCCTGATGGTCGCCGGTGTGCTGGTCGGCGAATACGTCGCGCCCTATGCCGAGAATCAGGCGCAGGCGGCGCGCTCGCTGGCGCAGGGCAGCGGAGACGCGCAGAGCGCCAAGCACGGTCTGTGGCACCGCCAGGGTGACGAATTCATTCACATCAACAGTGTGCAGCCAAACGGCGTCATGTACGGCGTGACGCGCTATCGCTTCGACGACCAGCGTCACATGCTGTCGTCCAGCTTTGCGCGCCAGGCGACCTTCAACAACGATGCGTGGGAGCTCAAGGACGTCGCGACGACCTGGTTCCGCGACGGTGCCACCGAAGTCGTCAAGACGCCGACCGAACGCTGGGAGGTGGCGCTCAGCCCGCAGCTGCTGAGCACTGTGGTCATGCCACCTGAATCGCTGTCGATCACCGGCCTGTGGAGCTACGCGCATTATCTGGCCGATCAAGGTCTGAGCAATGGCCGCTACTGGCTGGCGTTCTGGACCAAGGTGCTGCAGCCGTTGGTCACCGTTGCACTGGTGCTGATGGCGATCTCGTTCATCTTCGGCCCGCTGCGTTCGGTGACCCTGGGGCAGCGGGTATTTACCGGCGTGCTGGTGGGCTTCACCTTCCGCATCATCCAGGACCTGCTGGGACCGTCGAGTCTGGTGTTCGGCTTCTCGCCGCTGTTCGCCGTGCTGCTGCCCGCCAGTGTCTGCGCCCTGGCCGGGATGTGGTTGTTGCGCCGGGCGGGGTGACGAGGGCGCATGTCCATGTAGGAGCCAGCTTGCTGGCGATCTGGCGCGTAACCGTTCATCGTCGGATTGCCGCCCACAGCAAGCTGGCTCTCATCAAATAAAACCTATCTTGTTGATTTGCATGGCCGAAAAACGTTCTTGCCGTGGGAGGGAGCTTGCTCGCGACGGCTTTTACGGCACTGGCACTGCCGGCTGTGGGCATATCCGTTAACGTGTGCGCTGGACCTCCTGGTTCCGGCCTTTACGGTGAACTGACCCCCAAAAGTTGGACATCCAGTTCGACCCAAGGGGACAACCATGACGAAGTACAATCCGGCGTTCAAGCTCAAGCTGGTCAAGCAGTGCTTGTCCAGCGACAGTCTCAATAGCGTGGC
>NZ_JBAJGT010000027.1:0-2273 GCF_036706555.1 Pseudomonas sp. JDS28PS106
AATGGAATCGAGCAGCTCAGCGATTACCGCGCCTCTGGTGCGCTTCTGGAGGGCTGCAAAGCGCTCGATCACTTCATGCGTAGCAGGCTCAAGAGTCACCTGAACGCGCGGCTTGAGGGTGGGCATGGAAAAACTCCGGTGGACACTTATGGCTGAAGTGTGGCCCAAAGGTGGACACTTCGTCAATAGGTGAACACTGACGCGCTACGCTTGTCGGCCACGCTCGATCACCGCGCCGGGATTAGCAGGGAATGGACGTTTTCATTACGTAACGGGAATGGAGTGAGGACAGCCGGCACGGCGCCCGATCGAGGCTTGGTGGGAGCACAAGCCCTACCCTGTCGATTGCCGTTGAATGGGATGGTTGATTCGCGGGGAAATGACCGCGTTATGGTGCCTGGCTGCGAGCCCTCGCCAAGCACCCAAACGCGGTTTACATCAATGGACTACTTGCTGTTGAACGCCGGGGAACGACTTGAGCAGATGGCTGACGAGCTGCAAAACAGCTGGAGCAGCGTTCTCACCCATACCATCGACACCAAAGTAACTGTGCTGACAATGACCGCAGAAACCGACCTTGATAAGCGCATATGGCTCACCCCAGACAGTGGCATGAGCGGTGATCCAGTGGCCGCAATTCTCGCACTGGTGCCTGATCCTAAGATCACTTGGTTTGATTCGACGGGACACTATGTAGCCTCAGCGGTGATGGTAGCTTTCAGGCCCAATTCCTGGGCGGATTGGATCTGAGAGTGAATGTCTCGATAGCCGTCGAGAATTGGCTGAAACATAAGATTAAGGCCCGGAATAAAGGTAGATCGGTCGCCTTGAATCTCACCGTTCAACGCCTGTTGCGCCCAAGCGTTCATGATCTCGTGATAAGCCTCGAGAGCAGCGTTAAGGGTGTGAAGTTCGTCAATCCAACGCACAGGCACGATAGAATGCTGTTGAGTCATGGTGTATCTCCTTGCAGATCACTTTGATTAGCTGGTGACTAGGGTTGCAGCCCTAGTTGCCAGCGACTTATTCCCCATCTGGGAATTCTTTTCGGCCTCAGCCATAGCGGCTTGAATCGCAGGCCCTAGAGCCTCCCACGAACCAACATCCGCAGCCCACTGAGACATGACAGCACCGTATTGACGGACAAGAGCAAGACGAGCGCGCTCAGTGTCATCAGGACGCCAAACAGTGCCTACAGAGCGCTTTTTAAGCTGATCCCAGCCGAGAACGGCCAGAGCATCAGCAACCCATCCCGCGGCAAAAAACTGAGTGGAATCCCAGGACGATGCAGCGATGCGATGAGGCCCTTTCGGCTTTACGCGAACCTCCAGTCGAGTCCAATCGAGAGGGGCATTGCCGCCAACTTTGGCGCGCTGTTCGTAACCCTTCTCATACAGGCAAATTCTGACCGGCGACTGAGGGGAGCCAAGGTACAGAGTCCGGGCCTGACCCCGTATCCAGTCGCCTTGCTGGTTGATACTGATGCCATTGTCCTGCGCGAATTTAATCAGGTGGCCGGAAAGGGACTCGAAGCACCCTTCTTCAACCCAATCGGCACACGCATCAGCGCGAGTAACACCGTAAGGCAAACCGCAGCTTCGAAGAGCTTCGGCAAGAACAGGAGCATCCTCAGACGAGGAAGTTACGTTAACCCCGGGATTACCACCCCACCAAAGAGTGCAAAGCTTGCGATCACCGCGAGCGATTTTCGCTCCATGGAGGTAACCGTGCATGCCACGATCAGGGGCAAAATCGACCAGTTCCCAAGCACTCATAAGGTGCTGAAGAAGACCCCCGGAATGGGGCTCTGGCACGTAAACAGTTGCTTGATACCAGTCGAAACGGGTCATCCCTCTGAAACCCCCGGTTTAGAGCCTTCGGAGGAACGTTTTTGACGCTTGCGAGGATGAGGTGTGTCAGTACCTGACCCCCGTGTTACAGAGACGGGGGTTGAGGCGTCGTCAGCGCCGTCCGGAATGCCATCCACAATCGAGTTCAATTGACCCAAAGCGCCCTGAGCCTGACCAGTGAGAGAGACAAGTTCTACATGCAAGTCGTCAGCAACAGAACGAAGACGATCCTTGACCGTTTTAGGTGCCTCTTGTGCGGCCTCTAACAGCGCAACAGTGCGCGCAAGCGGTGGGGCAATGGAATCGAGCAGCTCAGCGATTACCGCGCCTCTGGTGCGCTTCTGGAGGGCTGCAAAGCGCTCGATCACTTCATGCGTAGCAGGCTCAAGAGTCACCTGAACGCGCGGCTTGAGGGTGGGCATG
>NZ_JBAJGT010000028.1:0-1626 GCF_036706555.1 Pseudomonas sp. JDS28PS106
GGCGTCCAGGAAGGCGCGCATTTCGTTGTGGATCAGGCGGCTGTAGTGCTTGTCCTGAAAATCCAGCAGCTCGGGGATGCGCAGGTGGTGCTGACGTAGATCAGCCTGAAGTGTCTGCAGGTGGCGCGACAGGCTGCGCCGGTCCTGACGGCCGATGCTGGGGTACTGCCAGTTGTATTGCAGGTCGTGTATCTGCTTGGTCAGCACCCGCAGTTCGCGCTTCCAGTTTTTCAGCCGGTTGCCGGCGTCGGCGTCGATGGCCAGGCGTTCGGTGGAACCGGTCAGCATGCGGCCGATGATCAGGCTGCGCAGCAAGGCCGGCAGGCTCTGGTGTTTGCCACGCACCCGGCGACTGTCGAGGGGTACCCAGGCGGTGAGGAGGGTTTGCGCAACGTGCGTGCCTTGTCCGGCCGCCAGTTCGGAGAGGTTTTTGAGCGTGTTACGGGCGGACTGCTTGAGCGAGCCCATGAATTTCGAGTCGGTCACCTCGGCGTGGTTGAGCAGCGAGTTCAACTCGCCGACCCGGGTCGCCAGGTTGGCGTGATCGTTGAGGCCGTTGAGCAGGCGGTCGGCTTCCTGGTCCAGCGCGTGCTTGATGCCGGGCGAAAAGCCGTAACGCAGCGTGCCGAACAGGGTGGTGGGCAAGTCCTCCTGTTTGAGCAGCCAGTCATGGGTCTGGATATCCTGGACCAGCACGGCCAGCAGGTCGCTCATGAGGCTTTGCAGGTAGAGCAGGCTGTCGGGGTCCTCGGTGTCGATGAACAGGGCGTGCGGGTCGAGCCCGATATGTTGCGCCCAGAGCATGAGGTCGTTCTGGGTATCGTGGAGTTGGCTCGTCAGGCGATCGCCGTTTGGCTTGTGCAGGGTTATGTAGGCGCGGGCCCCTTTGACGTCCACCTCCTGACGCCATTTGGCCCGCTGATTCCACGACTCGAAGTCCTTGTCGGAAGGCAGGACGCCGTACTGGTCCCTGAGCGCCGCCGCCATGCTCACAACCTCCACCGTTGCGTTGTCGCATGACGAAAAGTCCATGCACTCGCTCTGCTGCAGCAGACGCCGGTCCAGATAGTCGTCCACCTCGCTCAGGTAGGTCTGGGTGCGCGCGACGTCATGCTTGACCATCGTGGGCAGTCGGTCAGGGTCGTCGCTGCTGGCGCAGAGATTGGTGACCACCTGCGCCATCTGTACTTTGTGGTCGTGCTCGGCCTGCCAGGCCTGCACCGCCGCCTGATCGGCCGCCAGTTGCAGGCCCAGGTCGGTGAGCACTGCCAGCGGGTCGTCCAGAGCGATAAGCAAGGCGCTGTCCTGATCCGGCACGCTGCCGAGCCAATGCGCATCGAGGCCGGCGGGCGAACACAGCGGCTCCTCGGCCGCATTCTCGGTGGTCGGCACGCAGGAGTCGTCGAAGCGGCCGTCATGGGTCACCTGCTGCGTATCGATATCGGCCACCGCTTCGGCGATCCGGCGCAGCGGCAGGGTGCCGGGTTCGGCCATGGTCAGGCTGTAGCGCGACAGATCCAGAGCCGTCATCCACCGGGCGCGATGTTCGGGGCTGGCGCGCATTTGTTCGCACAGTCGTGGGCTCCAGGGCCGGGAGGAAAACGCCAGGCGCAGCTGGTGAGTGCG
>NZ_JBAJGT010000029.1:0-1413 GCF_036706555.1 Pseudomonas sp. JDS28PS106
CGCCGGTCGAAGATACCAGGCCGCTGCGACTGTTTATTAAAAACACAGCACTCTGCAAACACGAAAGTGGACGTATAGGGTGTGACGCCTGCCCGGTGCCGGAAGGTTAATTGATGGGGTTAGCGCAAGCGAAGCTCTTGATCGAAGCCCCGGTAAACGGCGGCCGTAACTATAACGGTCCTAAGGTAGCGAAATTCCTTGTCGGGTAAGTTCCGACCTGCACGAATGGCGTAACGATGGCGGCGCTGTCTCCACCCGAGACTCAGTGAAATTGAAATCGCTGTGAAGATGCAGTGTATCCGCGGCTAGACGGAAAGACCCCGTGAACCTTTACTATAGCTTTGCACTGGACTTTGAACTTGCTTGTGTAGGATAGGTGGGAGGCTGTGAAGCGTGGACGCCAGTCTGCGTGGAGCCATCCTTGAAATACCACCCTGGCAACTTTGAGGTTCTAACTCAGGTCCGTGATCCGGATCGAGGACAGTGTATGGTGGGTAGTTTGACTGGGGCGGTCTCCTCCTAAAGAGTAACGGAGGAGTACGAAGGTGCGCTCAGACCGGTCGGAAATCGGTCGTAGAGTATAAAGGCAAAAGCGCGCTTGACTGCGAGACAGACACGTCGAGCAGGTACGAAAGTAGGTCTTAGTGATCCGGTGGTTCTGTATGGAAGGGCCATCGCTCAACGGATAAAAGGTACTCCGGGGATAACAGGCTGATACCGCCCAAGAGTTCATATCGACGGCGGTGTTTGGCACCTCGATGTCGGCTCATCACATCCTGGGGCTGAAGCCGGTCCCAAGGGTATGGCTGTTCGCCATTTAAAGTGGTACGCGAGCTGGGTTTAGAACGTCGTGAGACAGTTCGGTCCCTATCTGCCGTGGACGTTTGAGATTTGAGAGGGGCTGCTCCTAGTACGAGAGGACCGGAGTGGACGAACCTCTGGTGTTCCGGTTGTCACGCCAGTGGCATTGCCGGGTAGCTATGTTCGGAAAAGATAACCGCTGAAAGCATCTAAGCGGGAAACTTGCCTCAAGATGAGATCTCACTGGAACCTTGAGTTCCCTGAAGGGCCGTCGAAGACTACGACGTTGATAGGTGGGGTGTGTAAGCGCTGTGAGGCGTTGAGCTAACCCATACTAATTGCCCGTGAGGCTTGACCATATAACACCCAAGCAATTTGCGCTTAAGGCCAGATTGCGGTGACTGTGAAGATGACATCTGCCGAAAACTGCGGCTCACAAAGCATCACATACCCATTCGCTGGCACGTCGCAAGACGCACCGGCACCAGAATTTCTTGACGACCATAGAGCATTGGAACCACCTGATCCCATCCCGAACTCAGCAGTGAAACGATGCATCGCCGATGGTAGTGTGGGGTTTCCCCATGTGAGAGTAGGTCATCGTCAAGATTC